>NZ_CAWMYC010000125.1:0-210189 GCF_963872035.1 Scytonema sp. HK-05 | reverse complement strand
CAAACCCTCGTTACCAGGTTCAACCTGGTAACGAGATATTAGAGCCTCTGGCTCGTGTTGGGTGCAAGCTCTGAGCAAATAAGTAATTAACTACTTATGAAACACAGATAAATTCATACCTTAGTAGACTGGAAACAGCTAGAAATATTTACCAATTATAATTTTTTTTATTTATTTGTTTATTGTTTTAGCAAATATTATGAACTTTTTTGATAAGTTAAATCAGGCAATTTCACAAAATCAAAGTTTACTATTTGTAGGGTTAGATCCCAATCCAGAAATGATACCCGCCCGCTACAAATCTCAAGATATCATTTCTGGCTTGTGGGATTGGTTACAATTTATGATTTCTGAAACAGCCGATAAAGTCTGTGCCTATAAACCTACACTTGGATTTTATGAAGCTTTAGGTGCTCCAGGCATAGAATTGCTGCAACGAACTCTAGCAGCTATCCCCGCCCAGATTCCAATTATTTTAGACGCCAAACATAGTGATTTAAACACAAGTACTATCTTTGCTCAAACTGTGTTTACAGAATGGAATGTAGACGCTATAACTTTGACCGCCTATATAGGACAAGACCTTGTAGCCCCTTTTTTGGTTTACCCAGATAAGGCTGTTTTTATTTTGTGCTGTACTTCTAATCCTACTGCTGTCACTTTACAGCAATATCCTTCGACTGAGGCACCTCTTTATTTACAAGTTGTCAAGGAATCAAAAAATTGGGGAACTCCAGAACAAGTGGGTTTAGAAGTGGGAACGACGAATCCTGATATTTTGGCTCGTATTCGTGCAGTTTCTCCCGAACGAATTATTATGGCTCGTAGCATCTGGGCAGAGGGTAACAACCTTTCCAAAATTTTAGCAGCTGGTCTGAATGCTAACGGTGATGGTCTGCTGATTCCTGTTCCTCAAGATATGTTGACACAGGAAGATTTGTCTGAGCAAGTTCAGTCTTTGCAAGCAGAAGTGAATCAAGCGAAAAATGAAATTACCTATGATGCTTCTAGTTGTTCTGTATGGTTTCCCGATGTTTGTTTGTTAGAACAACACCCTCTACAAGATTTGATTCTGCAACTTTATGATATTAGTTGCATTATGTTTGGTAACTATGTCCAAGCATCAGGAGCCACATTTCCTTATTATGTCGATTTACGGAAAATAATTTCTAATCCGCAAGTTTTTAATCAAGTTCTCAATGCCTATCAGGAGATTTTGAAAAGCTTGCAATTTGATAGAGTCGCAGGTATTCCCTACGGCTCTTTACCTACCGCAACTGGTTTAGCCTTACGTCTCAATTGTCCAATGATTTTCCCTCGTAAAGAAGTGAAGGCACATGGAACTCGAAGGTTAATTGAGGGTGAGTTTTTTCCTGGAGAGACAGTTGTGGTAGTTGATGATATTCTCATCAGTGGGAAAAGTGTAATGGAAGGAGCAGGAAAGTTAAAATCTGTGGGATTAAATGTCAATGACATCGTGGTTTTTATCGACCATGAACAAGGGGTAAAAAATCGGTTACAAGAAAATGGTTATCGGGGTCATTCTGTTTTAACGATGTCGGAAATCACGGAAACCCTGTATCAAGCCGGACGAATTAATGAGGAGCAATTTTCTGCTTTGAGGGAACAATCAAATGTGTAGTACGATGTTTTGTCTGTAGTAATTAAGCAGTCCTGTCTTACTCCCCCTCTGTTGTTCTCCCCTGCGGTGGATGTTGGTGATACGCTCTTTCTATAGGGTCTAATGTAGTGTTGCCTACTATAGGAGGTTATACTCATGTATTTTTTCATGCAAGCAGCAGCGCAAGCAGCTAAAGAACCATACCAATTTCCTTGGGCTTTCACAGCTGTGTATGTGATTGGCTTTCTTGCTGCTGTCACCATCGGCTCAATTGCTTGGTACAACTCTAAGCGCCCCGCAGGTTGGGAAGACAAAGAGCGTCCTGACTTTGTGCCTAAAGTTGATAAAGATCCAACTCCAGGGTTGGGTGAGCCGAAGTCCTAGATAGTACTGAGTTGTGAGTGTTCAAGAGCTAGTATCATACGTTCTGATTTTTTTATTTTGATAACAAAAAATAATTTACAGAAAGACAAGTACTTACTCAGGATTCATTGCTCACAACTCAGGACTCTGTTGGATTCATTGCTCAGAACTGAAAGAACCCTCAGTTCTGAACCTCAACCCAACGACGGTAAAGCTTTTGAATTTGTTTGAGAATGGCGTTAGACCCAGGTTGGGTTGAATCATTTTTGTCTGATAATTGTTGTAATTTCGTCAGGAGTCTTGCTTCTTCTGTTGCTACTTCGCCATCACTGTAAATTAAGCCACTGATCGCTTCAATTAGGTTTTGGTAATCTGCTGCGCTAGGGCGATCGCCTAAATATTCCTTCACCCACTCGTCAAACTGTTCTGGCTGCACAGCAACCAATTCATGCAGCAAAGGCTGAATTTCTGGATTTGTCGCCACGCCCTTTTCCTGAGCTATTTTGCGAAGATATTCTCTCTCTTCTGGCTGGATTCTGCCATCAATCCAAGCTGCACCAATCAAAATTTTAATTAAATTTGTCACACTGGAATTATTAACCATGTGTTTTTCCTCAAGGAATTAGGAATTGGTCTTCTTCCTTATTTTCCCTATTCCTCATTCCTCCTTCACTGAAAAATATTACATTTTAAATAGTATTTTTCCTTAATTCTTAGTTTTTCTTAAGCGCACCATAAAAAAGCCATCCATGTCTTGTTGGTGGGGCAAAACTTTCATCCAGCCTTGTGCTGTGGAGTACGCACTAGCAGAGGAATCCACACTCGGAGGCTCTATTTCCCAATTTGGATTCTCAGTCAGAAATGACGAAACAACACCTTCATTCTCTTTTGGATGCAACGTGCAGGTGGAATAAACGAGGACACCATTTTCCTTGACAAAAGTTGAGGAATGTGCTAATAATTGTTTTTGAAGCAGCGAGAGTTCTTCCACACTTTCTGGTGTCTGTCGCCAACGAGCATCAGCATGGCGGTGTAAAGTCCCCAAACCAGAACATGGTGCATCCAGTAATACGCGGTGAGCAGTGTTTTCCAACTGGGGCATATTACGGCTGTCACCAGTGGAAATTTCAATCGATTGTAACTTCAGCCGTTGAGCATTTTTTTGAAGTTTTACGAGGCGCGAGGAAGTGCGATCGCACGCAAAAATCTTCCCTGTATCCTTCATCAACTCTGCAATGTGAGTTGTTTTACCCCCTGGTGCAGCACAAGCATCAATCACCACCTCACCTGGTTGCGGGTCGAGTAAATGAGTCACCAACTGGGCGCTACTATCTTGTACAGTCCACCAACCCTTGTCATAACCAGGCAGATTTTGAATAGGACCAGCATTACTAATCAATCGTAAAGCTTGCGGTAGGTGAGGAACACGTTGAAACGAAATACCAGCAGATGACAACGCCGCCTCAACTTCTTCTATTGAAGTGCGAAGGGGATTTATCCGCAGGTCAATTGTAGGAGTTTTGTTCATCCATAAGCAAAGTTGTTCTGTTTCTGCCAAACCGAATTGTTCCACCCAAACTTGAATAATCCAGTCAGGAAAGCTGTATAAAATACCCAAGCGTTCCACGGGGTCAGAAAATTTCTCAGACAAGAAAGAAGATAGAAAACTTTCTTCATTCTTGATTCTTCCATCTTCTTTCTTTCCTAAACGAACATATTGCCGCAATAAACCATTAACAAAACCCGTCAGTCCAGAAAAGCCGTTCTCTCTAGCGAGTTGCACGGTAGTATTTACAGCAGCACTTTCAGGAATTCGTTCCTGATACTGTAGTTGGTACAAGCCCAAATGCAGAATGGTGCGGAGGTCTTTTGGCTGTTGGTGAGATTTCTTTTTACCTAATTGGTCGATCAGGGCGTCAAGGGTACGCTGTCTTCTGGTGCAGCCATAAACTAATTCTGTGAGGAGGCGGCGATCGCTATCAGGTAAATTTGCTTTTTGCAGCACTCTATCTAGGGCAATGTCAGCATAAGCCCCCTTGTGAACGTCTCGCAAGGCAATAAAAGCAAGTTGACGGGGGGATGTGAACAATTCAAAATTCAAAATTCAAAATTCAAAATTGGACAAGCCGATGGTAGCAAGTATCCTAGCGGTCTTGCTTGTACAAATGAAATGCATTAGACCTCCTATGAAAATAGAGGCTGAAACCACGCAAAATCGTTCCAGCATCATTTTCATTGTTCCTTGTGAGCAAAAGCTCATGGAGTAAGATTGCATAAGTAGAATCTATCTGTGTCCATCTGTGTCCATCTGTGGTTAATTATTCTTTTTTTTTGAATGAATGCAAGAAGTCTATTCATGTGATGAGGTGCGTTTACGTGACCGTAACGCACCCTGGTTTCATGAAAATTAGCTTTAAGTTACTTTACAAGCTTTAACTCAAGTACACAGTGTCAACCTGAACCAGTTCAAACTCACAAGCCCTAGAAGCAGGTTCTACGGTGAATGGCGCAAAAGTTACTAAAGGTAAAAATGTGGGGTTTTGCAATAGTTCTTTTGCTAACAAGAATCCAGCGATTGTCCAAGTTTGATATTTTCTGGCTTGTTTGCCCATCAGTCGCCCTTTCTTACCGTCGTAATACTCTGGCCATTCGTCTAGATGCAAGCGTGCTTCTGCAATTTCAACAGCCTTATGTCCAAGCTCTATTCTATTAGTTTTTACAGCAGCTGCTGACAACAACCACAATAAGACAGGCCAACTTCCACCATTGTGATACGACCAAGGCCTATTTTTGGGGTCACATCCAGTGACAATTCTATACTCTTCGTTTTCCAAAGCTGGGAAACAAATTTTCATGGGCATATCTCCCACCAAGTCCTCCCATCTCTCGTCGATGAGATTCATAATTGCTTGTGATTGCTCTTCACTCGTCAAATCTGAAACAACAGCCACCAAGTTTCCTAAAGAAAAGAAGCGAGTATCTAGCTGCGAAGGTCCAACATTACCAACGAGAAAACCACCTTTTCTTGGCAGCCATTTGTCCAATTCATAATAGGGTAGCGAATCTGCATATATATTGAAGGGATTCGCTGCTGCTTTGCCATACTCTTCACTCTTAAAGCGATAGATCTTGTTTAACCGATGAAGATCCATCCAATAATACTGGCGAATATGAGTCCGTAGAAGCGGCAAGCGATTATCGATCGCTGTCACAATATCTTCGTTACCCTGACAAATCAACAGTTCTCTAGCAGCACGCAATGCAGCAAAAAATAGAGCTTGAATTTCCAGGGGATGCCCATAGATACCCATACGACGGTCAATCATACAAGCGCCGTCTGGAACCAAAATCGTTGGGTACATATCAAACCGAGTTGCCAAACACAGTTCCATTATTAATCTCAGACCGTGTTGGAATTGAGGTTGATAAGCTAAAGAGAAATCTTTAGTAGCAACTACATAAGCACGCAATAAAATCACCCACCACAAGCAGGAATCAACAGGTGTGACTCGCGCAATAGCGTGTTCGCCAAAATCTGCTTCTAAATATTCTTCCTCACCATCACAGACAACTTTAAAGCTAGCCGGCATTAAACCTCGACCCGGCTTATAAGCATCTAATTGCCTTTCTTTAGGCTGTAATTTTAAGGTTTCTTCTAAAAAGTTGCGGACAATATCCGTTCTACCTTTCATTAGAAAAATGAGAGCAGAAGATACAAAATCTCGAACAAAACACTGATCGTAATTTAACGCTTCTACTGTTGCATCATAAGCAGCTACCGTCCCTACAGGACGACCTTTATAATAGAGAATCGACTTTTCTAGCGCTGTCCATGCTTCTTGTTCTATACTTTCACTCGATACCAAGTCATCTAATTGCATTGTAGGGAAAACTCCTTTTCTCTGGTCAATTGTGGTTTTGTTGTAGATGCACCAATGATGAAGTTATTGCTGCTATTCTCATCATAACAATGCTGATTAATTGAATAGCAAATACGAACCGCTACACGAACGATAAGCACAGCAACAACGGCTCTAGCTGCTCATTTCTCGCGGCTTAATTGAGAGTTATTTTCTTTGGGTTAATTATCTCTTTCTAAATGAAAGCCGTTGTTTTTTTTTACTTCAAACAGTCGCATAAACCTATTTTTTCATGATGTGTTGCTCTGTTTGAAATCCAAGAACCTTGGTTTTACCAAACAAATACATATTTCAGCTAGTATGTAATGTTTGCATAATTTTGTTGTTTTTATTAAGTAGTTATACTTAAATTAAAAAGAGATAATTTGGACTATGAATGAAATAATTTGACCACGCCCATATGATAAGAATCTATAACAAATTTTCACAAGATGCAATATGATTTTTAACTTTCTTTTTCACAGTTTAATAAAGGCTACTTATTTTACCTCAATTCCTCTTAAATGACGACGTTGTAATAGGTAAAAGAGATAAAACAGATAACATAAAGCGTACAAAAGTACAGGCAGAATACAGGTTTTACGCGCTGGCTTGCAGAAAAATTCATAAGCAATACAGGTAAATATAAAGTAACTTTTGAAACAACAAAAATTTTGTAACTTGTCTTGAAAACAGTAACAAAGCTATCTGATTTGGCAGTTTAGAAGACACCGAAATCTACTTTTTGTTTAACAGCATTCGACACCCATTCGCCAAGTACTCCATCGTTTAGTGAATCCTTATCAAAAACAGGCATTTTCAGCGTTTAGCTGAGTGCTTCATCCAAAGACAACAAAGCAAGAGCAACTAGCTGTGTGCCAAAATGCAGCAGCTAACGGTGTAAGGTATTGAACAAGTGTAAAGACCCGTAAAAGTAGACCCTAGGAACAGATGCATACCGCTTTTCTAGGAAGATGGCATAACCTTTGGGTACTTCCTCTACAGGAGAATCCTATTCTATTACACTGATTCAATGGAAAATGTGATTTAAAAGTCTACCTTGAAATCTAGTACTGTGCAGGCTAACCAGCTGTCTGAGAATAACCGAGACTCATTTTATCTCCAATCACATTCTGTACAAATCATTACAGTGATAAGAAAGTTTGTAACCTACTGCACAAAATTCATTAATAGACACACCGTTAGAAGTACTGATTAAGGATTCTTTATGATTTTTGCATGAGTCTTAACTAAAATCACCATAAGAAACAGTATCCATATATACAGAATAGCCTAAGATAAATCTTTTTGTTCAGTAAGAATCCGTAAATTATTTGAAACTTATTGTAAAGCTTGTGTAAAGTTGGACGTTTAATTTTTTGCTGAGCATTTAGGTAAATTCGCTCTCGTATATTTATCTTCTTTTTTTAGTAATTAAGTATAAATAAGGATCAAAAAACACATTTTGCCAGTGATAACTAATTTATTTGCAATACTTAACACTTCAAAAGTGCATATTTATCAGTTTTCAAGCGAGAAACTAGAGAGCAACCAGTTTTTGTGGGAAAAGTAAGAAAGTTAATTTATATACAGTTGATATTTGTCGAATAAGTAAAAAGATAACTTTTTTTTCTATACTAACTATAAGAACTTTTAAATATAAACACGACTTCGTCAAGTTAATTTTTATGTATAACTTTAATTAAGAAACCATCTACCGTATTTTCAACACTTCAGGGCAGGTCGATTTGTCAAATTTGCAAAAAAATTGCACAGGAACAGGAAAAATTCATGTTAAAAACCTCTCCAACTGTGAAAACTGCCTCAGTTGAACGGCTGCTTAACCTTTGGTCACAGCGCTTCATACTTAACTTGTCTTCCCTATCCTCAGGAAATCTGTCGCTTTACAGTTCTTTGCAGGCAGCAGCTTCAGCAGAAGGTAGAGCCTTGACCGCTGCTAAATTAAAAGATAACGTGCTAGATGTCAACTGCCAAATGGCATGGATTCAAACAAAAGCTCTTTATGGATATATACCTAATGTCCTAGATTTGAGCGAGGCAAGGTTAATCACTCAATTTGCCTTCCGAATTTACAGAAAGCTCTTAGAAATTTACCAACAGCAGTCCCTGGAAAACAATGTACTGACAATAAGAGTTGAGGAGAACTCTGTTTCTGTGTTGGCAATAGCAGCAGTTGAAGAGTTATCAACCGCCTTGGAACCAATATTAATGGTATTTCAAGAGCAGCACTTAGCATCTAAGGACTGGCGTGCCCTTGGTTTTATGACTACACAGTTAAACTTCAGCAATAAGTTAATTCTTAAGAAGCTGACACCTCCTGAGAAAGTACTACTGACTCCCTATTTAAAATTTGTCGAAGAGCAAATCGCTATGCCTTGGCATCGAGTTTGCGCTGCTGCTGCCAAGTATGAGTTAGGTTCGCCGATGTTAGTGCTTCTACAGCAAATGTTACCTGTTTGTGAGGACATTGCTCAAAGCGTTTACCGCCGACTTGTGGAATTATTGCCGAATCATCGTAGCCGTAGGGGAGGTTTGAGCGATCCAGAGGTTACATATTCATGTCTTCGTGACTTGAATATGTTCCAAGCTTATATATGGCTGTGTTTGTTAGAGGAGAGTATGACTCCATTAAAGAAGGAACTACTTCCTTTATGTGAGATGGTTGTACAGGGTGTAGAAATTCCGTGGGAAATGACAGAAAAATGGTGCCAAGTGTTGGGGGATGAGATGATGAGCCGTGTCAACCCAGAACAGCAGGATCTGTTGCTGCCTTACATTGAAGGAATGCAGCAGATATTCTTTAAGGAACGTAAGCGGCTGGGTGTTAGGCAGGAATCTGTTGGGGGTGTTATTTAAGGGGTAGGGGTTGGTTGGTGTGTGTTAGCGCTACTGGTAACGCAGCAATACAATATTGATATTCTGAATTGATATTCTGATGAAAATCAACCGATGCTTGTTGATGTCACAACCTGGTATCTAGAAATGTTAGACCCTAGGCAGTTGCGCCCTGCCTTTTCTAACAATTCCAAGCTACTCATAACACGGGCTGAAGTTCCCTCTCCTGAATTCAGTCGATTTCTCTATAGCAGTGTAGGTGGTGACTGGTACTGGATAGACCGCTTAGACTGGACTTACAGCCGATGGCTAGAATACCTAGAGAGCCCCGAGCTACAAACTTGGGTTGCTTATGTCTCAGGTACACCAGCAGGATACATTGAACTAGAAGCACAGTTAGACAATAACGTCAAGATAGCTTACTTCTGTATCTTACGGCAGTTTTGGGGGCAGCGGATTGGGGGACACCTGCTAAGTTTTGGAGTCAAGCAAGCGTGGGGAATGGGGGCACAGCGAGTGTGGGTACATACCTGTAGCTTGGATGGACCGTATGCACTGGCTAATTATCAGGCACGGGGCTTTCAAATTTACAAAGAGGAAACGCAAACCAAAGAGTTGCCAGACGAACCAATTGGTCCTTGGCTTGGAGCGTATCGTACTTAGGTTAAATCTTACTTTTCACAGTATCTGGAAAACCTCGCTTCTATTTCTCTCTCCTTATAGGAGAGAGACGCGTGAATTTTGGGGAAAGAAAGTTAGATTTTTTGTGGACTTTTCCACATGACGTGAAAAGTCAGAGGGTGAAGTACCCACCACTAAAACGGAGTACCGTTTATGGTGGGGGCTGGTTAAATAAGGCTAACACTTTGGCATAAATTTGATTATGTGTATTTTCCTACCTAGTTTGCTAAACATTAGTTATTAACCGATTGGTAGCGAAACTCTTTATAAGCCCGATTAATGACTTGCATCATGACTTTTGCACTGGCAGAACTGTTAATATCAGGGTGATACTGCCTTGCTAATCTCAGGTAAGCACCTTTTACATCCTTTAAAGAAGCAGCCTTATCTACACCCAAGACTTTCCACCATTCCTCAGATGGCATAGACTCAGCTATAGGTTCATCACTACCAAGCATTTGACGCCAAATCTTGATTGTGCCGCCTTTCCCCCCGCTCACGAATGTTTTTCCATCAGAACTGAAGGCAATAGGACTGCACCCAGCAAGGGTTTGTAGCAGTTTTCCAGTCTGTAAATCCCAAAGATGGATGATTCCGTCTGTGCTGCTACTGGCGAGGGTTTGTTTATCGGGGTTGATGGCAACAGACACAACCGCTGCTGAATGTCCAGTGAGAGTATGCAGCAATTCGCCAGTGTGAAGATTCCACAGTTTGATTGTGGTGTCTGTACTACCACTGATTACAGTTTGACTGTCTGGACTGATGACAACTGTATTAACTGCTTTCAAATGTCCATTAAGAATACGGGGCTGTCCCCAATTTTTTAAATCCCAAAGTCTAACAGTTTTATCAGCACTACCACTGGCAAGGATTTTGCTATTCGGACTGAAAGCAACAGACAAAACGGCGTCTGAATGTCCATTTAAGGTACGTTTTACTTCTCCGGTGTAACGTCCCCAAAGTCTAATAGTCTTATCGCCACTACCACTCGCAAGAATTGTCCCATCCGGGCTAAAGGCAATTGAGTAAACAAAGCCAGTATGACTGTAGGGATTTAAATAAAAGAATGTACGGTTAAATTTTTTTGTATCCAGATGCCAACTGCTGATTTTGCGAGCGACACCGGCACTGGCAAGTATTCTACTATCAGGGCTAATAGCAACAGATAAAATCGCCTCTTCTTGCCCAGCGAAAGTGTACAGCCATTTTCCTGTATTCAACTTCCATAGACGAGTTGTTCTGTCATTGCTTCCACTTGCCAAGGTTTGATTATCGGGGCTGATGGCGATCGCATTCACTCCGCCTGTGTGTCCGTAAAGAGTCTGCACGCATCTCCAAGCTTCGGGTGATGTTGGTTGGGCAGATACGACTTCTGCTTCAATATTAGGAGCAGAGGTTTGAGTTTTTGTCTTGAATTCAGCCTTGAGCGCCTGTAACTCATCCTCAACTTCCAAAGCTGCAAATTTTTGGTTAAGGTCTTCACCAGATAAAAATGCCTCTAACTCCATCACAGCTTCGTAATAGGCATCCATCTGCAAGACTTTTTCTTCCATCCGGTCAAAAACCTGTGCTGGAGTTTCCACACTTCCAGACTCGTCTAGTAGCTTGGCAATACCATAAGCTGCGAGTCCAATCATACCACCAATTGCTGCCATAGGTACTGTGCCAATACCAACAGCTAAACCTATCTTGGGTGCAACTAACCCCATACCACCAACGACGCTAGAAACACCAGCACCGCCTATTGCGCCAATTCCCATTGCACCGAAAGCAACAGCATCTCCCTCTGCGATCGCCTTAAAAGCGCCATAAGCAGCTGCACCAACTACACCGCCAGCAGCAACTACAGGAGCTGTCCCAATTCCAACGCCTCCAAATCCTCCAGCTAATCCCATCCCGCCTACTGTTGCAGAAACACCAGCGCCAGCTAGGCTTCCTCCTGCAATAAACGCTGCGCCTGTTGTGGAGTTTTGTCCCACTTGTTGTCGTCCTTATGTAATTTAAGTTACCTAACCTACTTGCACCCCATCAGTCACAAAGGGGGTAGTAGACCCGGATTGGGTATTACTGCCTGGATAGCTGCTTGCTTAGCTGCATAAAAAGCTACTTCAGCACATTTGTCAATCAAATCAAATTCAGGCTTAGAAGCATGAAAAGGTTTAATACCAAGTACTTCTACTTTGTATTTTTGTTCAAGTTTCAGACCTTCTGGTATGCAGGTGAAACCTATCTCTGAAGCATCGACATTCTTGATCCAAAATTCGTTGCAAAAAATTGCAGGTCTGTCATAGAAAGCTACTTTTAATTTGCCAGATTCGCTGCTGATATAGAATTTAATCTCATGTACGTAAGCCATGTTTTTACTTATCCAACTTGTTGTATTACTTGGTTTACACTCTTAACAAATGTTTGGTATGACTTTTTTTTAACTTTTATTAAACTTCTTCCATATTGGTAATAGAGAATAAACCAGAATTTGTATTTTTTTCTATAAGCATAGATATCCGACTGTTAGTACCAAATAAATGAGATGCTAAATTAATTCCTAAAATGTGAATGTTCAGGGTAGGTCTAAGTACGAGATAAACTTGATCTTCACCTCTTATTTCTGGTGCTTTACATATTTCAATTTCTAGAGATGGGTATACAACCGATGGCATTTTTTGAAAAACTTCCTGAAACCAGGACAGTAGCTGTTGTTTATTCTGGTTTACAAAAGAGTTACTATAATAATTATCAGATATTAAGTTCTGAATTCTTTGTAAATCTTTCGAGTCAATGGATTTTTTGAAATCCCTAAAAAATAGCAAAAGGTCTCCTTGTAAACCATAAGGATTCCATCTGGTTTCATGTGGTTCACGAAATAAAGAAATTCCTGCTTGAAAAACTTCAAATAACATAATAATTCCACTCAGCCTTATTTTTTCAAAAAACGCGCTCCCTTACCCCGATTGCAATCTATACACAGTGTTTGCAAGTTGCTAATGTCGTGACTGCCACCTTTGGAGAATGGCACTATGTGGTCAACTTCTAGCTCGATTTGCCGCGCGCTGATGCCACAAAAAACGCATTTGTAACCGTCTCTATGTAAAACTGAAACACGAACAGATGCCGGAATATGGCGCGATCGCCTCTTTGCTTGCTGCTTGAGTTTAGATTGGGATTTGGTAACAGCAGATTTTTTTGCCTTTGGCTGTGCTGATTTATCAACTTTTGGACTATTAGCCTGATCAATGAAATCCCGAATGACACCACGCACCAGTTTTTGCAGTGGGTTGGGAGGCTGTTTTGTCATTATTTGTTAAAGAGCCTGTTCAACCCATAAGCCGCTAGTCCAACAACTGCACCAGCTGCTACAACTGGAGCTGCTCCAATAGCCACAGCAGTTCCTCCTAGTGCTAAGCCCATACCACCAACGACAGCAGCAACCCCTGCACCTGCTGCTGCTCCGCCTGCCACTGCACCTATAGCTGTCGCGTCTCCCTCTTCTATTGCCTTCTTAGCTCCGTAAGCGGCTGTACCCACAACCGCACCAGCAGCAGCAACCGGAGCCATCCCAATTGCCACGCCCCCGAAACCTCCAACTAATCCCATGCCGCCAACAACTGCGGATACAGCGGCACCCGCTACGGTTCCTCCAGTGACTAATGCTGCACCTTCTACTTTATCTTTCAGTTCTTCGTCTTGTAGTGTCACTATTTTCTCTTTTAG
This sequence comes from Scytonema sp. HK-05, assembly GCF_963872035.1. Lineage (NCBI taxonomy): Bacteria > Bacillati > Cyanobacteriota > Cyanophyceae > Nostocales > Scytonemataceae > Scytonema > Scytonema sp. HK-05. The sequence goes on along the minus strand of NZ_CAWMYC010000125.1, from coordinate 197,058 downwards.
TTTCAGAAATATTACATATACATTAAACGAGAGAACTATTGCTGCTCAGTAAGAATAAATGAAATTTTCCTTAGTTCTCTTAAAGCTTGTTTAAAGGTATACGCTAGGCTCTTCGGTAGCTTTTTAAAACGTTTTGGATGAGTAGTGTATAAGTTACATTTCATCCAGTTGTTTTCGCAGCGCTGCGAACTCTTAATCAACGACTTGCTTAGATGCGGAGCTAGATGGTTACTCACAAGGTTGTGCTTGTTGTACCGATGTGGGAAGTCCCAGTGCCATTTGCTCTTTCAAAGCTGCCAATTCATCATCAATGTCGCCACTAGATTCCAAAGCGGCGAATTGGCTTTCTAAATTGGCACTAGCCAATTCTGCTACCGATTGAGTGTGGGCTTCTTGGAGCAAGACTTTTTCTTCCATTCTCTCGAAGGCAGCCATCGCACTGCTACTACCTAGCCGCCCAACAGTGCTTTGCAATTGTGCTTCGGCTTTGGCGGCGGCTATCCGCGCCTTGAGCATTACTTTTTTCGCCTTTGCTTCAGAAACCTTAGTTTCAAAGGCGAATAGCTTACTCTGGAGGCTATCCACTAGAGCGGTTTGCTCATCCAAGTGAACTTTGAGGGTATTCGCATTCTCAGCAAAAATCTTCTTTCGCTCCAGCGCTTGCCGTGCCAGATTATCATCGCCCTTTTGCACAGCCAGCAAAGCGCGGCGTTGCCACTTTTTCTCCTCAGCTTGGGCTTGTTCGTAGTGTTGCAGAGTGCGTTTTTTAGCCGCTATGACTGGGATGACAGCCTGACGAAACTTGAGTAAGTCTTCCTGCATATCCTCAACAGCCAAGTCTAGCAGCTTTTCTGGGTCAGTTCCTTGTTGGAGTAATTGATTCAAAGCAGCTATACCAAGCCCAGCGACAGAGCCAGCAGCTTTCGTCTTTGCTTCAGAAACCTTAGTTTCAAAGGCGAATAGTTTAGTCTGGAGGCTATCCACTAGAGCGGTTTGCTCATCCAAGTGAACTTTGAGGGTATTCGCATTCTCAGCAAAAATCTTCTTTCGCTCCAGCGCTTGCCGTGCTAGATTATCATCGCCCTTTTGCACAGCCAGCAAAGCGCGGCGTTGCCACTTTTTCTCCTCAGCTTGGGCTTGTTCGTAGTGTTGCAGAGTGCGTTTTTTAGCCGCTATGACTGGGATGACAGCCTGACGAAACTTGAGTAAGTCTTCCTGCATATCCTCAACAGCCAAGTCTAGCAGCTTTTCTGGGTCAGTTCCTTGTTGGAGTAGCTGATTCAAAGCAGCTATACCAAGCCCAGCGACAGAGCCAGCCGCTGCCATAGAAGCCATGCCAACACCAAAAGCTGTTCCGCCTACGGCTACTCCTACACCGCCAATGGCAGCAGAAACACTAGCCCCTGCGGCTGCTCCAATTGCTGCTGCGCCAGCAGACGAAGCATCCCCCTCTACTACTGCTCTGATAGCCTCATACAAACCAAGACCAGTTAAGGCACCAGCAGCAGTCAAGGGAACAGCACCAACGCTAAAACCAGCACCTTTTGCCAGTATTCCTATTTTGCCAATAGAAGCACCAGCTATGCCTCCTGCCACCGCAAATGCTGTAGCAGTCGCATCTTTATATTTATCTATGTCAATTTCACGATTAACATGGTTTAGCTCAGCCTTAACGAGTCGGCTAATGCGGTGAAACAGTTCTCCCATAGCTCTATATTTCCTTTAGCCTGTCAAGCATTTAAACAGCAAATTGTACTGCCCCCAGTTTAGGCTAAGCGAACTGTTACAGCTTCGTAAGAATCAATGAACACTTGCTTAAGACTTCTAAAGTTTGTGTAAAGTAAAGCTTTGGAATATCTTATGTTCTTAGTTAATAAATCGCCCTTAATATGACCTCGTTTTCTCCTCACAACAAAGCCAAAGCTCTCAAACCCGGTAGCCGTCGCCCAGCGAAGGAACTCTGTAGCGAGTGCGGACTGTGTGATACATACTATATTCACTATGTCAAGGAAGCCTGCGCTTTTATTAATCAGCAGATAGGTGAATTGGAAGAACAAACGCACAGGCGATCGCGCGATTTAGATAACCCGGATGAGCTCTACTTTGGTGTTCATCAAGACATGATGGCAGCGCAGAAAAAGCAGCCGATTCCCGGTGCCCAATGGACTGGAATTGTGAGCACTATTGCCATCGAAATGCTGAATCGCGGCATTGTTGAGGGTGTGGTCTGCGTGCAAAATACCAAAGAAGACCGCTTTGGTCCCATGCCCGTCATCGCTCGTACTCCAGAGGAAATACTGGCAGCACGGGTAAATAAACCAACTCTTTCGCCTAATCTTTCGGTATTGGAACAGGTGGAAAAATCCGGGCTAAAGCGGCTGTTGGTGATTGGTGTTGGTTGTCAAATTCAGGCATTACGAGCTGTTGAAAAGCAACTTGGCTTAGAAAAGCTGTATGTTTTGGGTACACCTTGTGTAGATAATGTTAACCGTGCTGGGCTGCAAAAATTCTTAGAGACAACCAGCAAATCGCCTGATACAGTCGTGCATTACGAATTCATGCAAGACTTTCGCGTTCACTTCAAACACGAGGATGGATCAAGCGAAACAGTGCCTTTCTTTGGACTGAAGACTAACCAACTTAAAGATGTCTTTGCCCCCTCGTGTATGAGTTGCTTTGACTACGTCAATTCTCTGGCAGATTTGGTTGTTGGTTATATGGGCGCACCTTTTGGCTGGCAGTGGATTGTGGTTAGAAATGAACAAGGCAAGGAAATGTTGGACTTGGTGAATGACCAAATAGAAACTCAGCCAGTCATGTCGAAGGGCGATCGCAAAGCAGCAGTCCAACAAAGTATACCCGCCTACGACAAAGGTGTCACACTCCCCATGTGGGCGGCAAAATTGATGGGTGTGGTTATTGAAAAAATTGGTCCCAAAGGTTTGGAATACGCCCGGTTTTCAATTGATTCTCACTTCACCCGCAATTATCTTTATGTAAAGCGCAATCACCCAGAGAAATTAGAAGCACACGTTCCAGAGTTTGCCAAGCGCATTGTTGGGCAGTATAAATTGCCAGAATAATACTTATAATTATTCTCATTTATACAATACACATTTGACTTAAATAGGGTGGGCAATGCCTGCCCTAATTTATTAAAGTGCCTGAAAAAGCTATGATTCTATATGCAATTTTTAACATTTGACTTCTACGTTTTATGCACTGCACCTTACAGCTTTGCATTTCACATCTTCGCAGTTATTTCAATTAAATAAATATAACTTTACATTTAAATTTTAAAAATCCCTATTAAAGCATAATTAACACTGTGATTAACTAAGCTTAACTTTATAAGTATATTCTCTTCATTGATTAGTGAAGTGCGTAGGTGGAGAAACAAAAAATTTTGTGCAAAAAATTGAGAAATATATATGTGGTGTCAAGCATATTAAACAGTCAGCTTAGGCATGAAAACGCTACAGATATTTCTTAACCTTGGTCTAGGTATTGCACAACATCTACTCATCTTTTACTCATCTTTAAAATGCAAATAAAAAATTGCAAATAAAAAATTAAAGAGGAGAGTATGGGTTTATCACGGAGACGATTTTTTACTCTTGCAGGCACGACAGCTGCAACTCTTGTTGCTGGAGATGCTTTGAAAGGTCTTTATGCTAGAGCACAAGGAACGTCACTGACAAGCTATGGTTATGGTCCGCTTGTTAAAGACCCTAACGGCTTGTTAGAGTTACCACCCGGATTTCAATACCGAGCATTTTCGCGGACAGGCGATACTCTAAGTGATGGCAACTTAGTACCTGGTGGTCATGATGGCATGGCTACTTTTGCAGGACCAAATCGCACCACCATCTTAGTTCGCAATCATGAACTTAGCCCCAGTTCTTCAACAGGTGTTGTAGGCAATAAGTATGATGACCTTTGTAAGGGTGGCACAACAACACTAATCGTTAGTTCAGATCGCGAACTCATCAAAGATTACGCTTCACTGGCAGGAACTTATCGTAACTGTGCTGGTGGTCTAACTCCTTGGGGATCATGGATTAGTTGTGAAGAAAATACCTCTACTCCAGAGACAACTCCAGAGACGATAGAACGGCCAGCAAATTCTGGTATCTTCGTACCCAATCCGGATAAAGTTTCAAAGCGCCACGGTTATAACTTTGAAGTTCCAGCACTCCGCAAACCCAAAAACGGTACTGTTAACCCTGTACCTTTAGTAGAAATGGGTCGCTTCAACCACGAAGCTGTTGCCATAGACCCCAGAACAGGAATTGTCTATGAGACAGAAGACTCCGGAGATAGCCTCTTTTATCGCTTCATCCCCAATCAACCAGGTAACTTACAGGCAGGTGGCGTCCTTGAGGCTCTAAAAATTAAGGATAGATTTCAAGCCATCACTAAATCAAATTTCCCTGTAGGTCAACCATTCCAGGTTGAGTGGGTTCGTATTGAAGATTACGATCCTTATGAAGACACCGTGCGCAAAGAAGGTTTTGCCAAGGGAGCCGCACAATTTGCTCGCGGCGAAGGAATATATTACAGCAACGGAGAGTTTTACTTCTGTGCTACAAGTGGCGGCGCTAACAGTGGTGGTCAGGTTTGGCGTTACATTCCTGGCAGAAATGCCAAAGAGGGCGGCACTATTGAACTGTTTGTCGAGCCAAACGATAAAGCCATACTAGATATGCCCGATAACATAGTCGTAGCTCCCTTTGGCGATCTCATCCTTTGTGAAGATGGCGACGGCGATAACTTCCTTGTTGGGGTGACTCCTAAAGGGGAACTTTACCAGTTTGCTCGTAACGCCTTTAATGACAGTGAATTTGCTGGTGCGTGCTTCTCTCCAGATGGTCAGACATTGTTCGTGAATATCCAGACTCCCGGTATCACTTTAGCAATCTGGGGACCTTGGAATAAGGCTTAATGTTTCGCGCAAAGACGCAGAGGCGCAAAGGAATTCTTAGCGTCAAGCGCGTCTTTGCGCGAAATTATTCTTACAGTCCATTTACGAGTCGTGTGATACCATCCTTAATTAGTGCTTCTCCAAAGTTGATTAACAAGCCAAGCCGCTTATTAGCAAGGCGATCGTTGAACTACTGCGTGATACCAAACAAAGCAAGAATTTACTTCAACAAAAGATAGATAAAATTCTCAAAGAAGTCGCCGAAAAACTAATTTTAGAAGAAATCTCTCAAGAATATTTCCGAACTTTTATGGAGGCTTACAAAACCACAAAAGATGCTATTGAACGCCAACCCCCGTTTGGGGGAATTCAAAATTAAAAATTCAAAAAACATAATTTTGAATTTTGAATCTTGAATGCGTGAATTTTGAATTGGATCGAAGCGACTAGGCTGGTCCCACAGCTTCTATTGCTGCTTCCAAGGCGATCGCTACATGAGTCCAATGGGTTCCACCCTGGCAATAAACAACGTAAGGTTCGCGCAAGGGACCATCAGCGGAAAATTCCGAGGTGCTCCCCTCAATAAATGTTCCGCCAGCCATAACTACCTTACTTTCATAACCTGGCATTTCATCTGGAATGGGATCGAGGTACGAACCGATGGGTGAATGCTGTTGAATTGCCCGACAAAAGGCAATGAGTTTTTGGGCAGAACCCAGTTTAATTGCCTGAATGACATCCCGACGCGGGACCAACGGTGCTGGATTGACTGGATAACCGAGTTTGTCAAATACATAACCAGTAAGGTGAGTCCCCTTCATCGCCTCTCCTACCATTTGCGGCGCGAGAAACAGCCCTTGGAACAGCAGACGATTTTGGTCAAAAGTCGCACCACCATAACTGCCAATTCCAGGCGCGGTGAGGCGACAAGCTGCGGCTTCTACCAAGTCAGCACGACCGGCGACATAACCACCAGCAGTGACAATCGTACCACCAGGATTTTTAATCAATGACCCGGCGATTAAATCAGCGCCAACGTGAGTCGGTTCTTGGGTTTCAATGAATTCGCCATAGCAGTTATCAACAAAGCAGATAGTGTTGGGGTTTTGCTGTTTGACCAAGTGGATGATTTTTTCAATTTCCGCTATAGATAGGCTAGGACGCCAAAAATAGCCACAGGAACGCTGAATGAGTACTAAACGAGTTTTTTCCTCCACCGCATGGCTTAAAGCTTGCCAATTTATGGTTCCTTCTGGAGTAAGATCTAATTGTCGGTAATGAATGTCAAACTCATTTAGTGAGCCTTGACCTTGGCCTCGTAATCCAATGACTTCTTCAAGGGTATCGTACGGTGCGCCTACCACCGCTAGCATTTCATCACCAGGACGGAGAACACCAAATAAAGCACAAGCGATCGCGTGGGTTCCGGAAACAAACTGCACTCGTACAGCAGCCGCCTCAGCGCCCACCACCTCCGCAAAAAGTTTATCTAAAGTTTCTCGCCCTAAGTCGTCGTGTCCGTATCCTGTAACACCTGTAAAATGGTGTGCGCCGACTCTTTGATGGCGAAAGGCATTTAATACTCGTTGAACATTTTGCTTGACCTGAGCGTCAATTCCAGAAAAAATCTGTAACAGTGCCTGTTCTGCTTCATGCATCTGCTCCAAGCTGTCCATTAGTTCCTCTTTCACAAAAACTTAAGATTTGCGGATTTTTAAATCGCGCAGATGAGTCTGAACAATTCCTATTCAGGTTACTGCATGACAATTGCTACATCAACCAAACCCCAATTTAATTGGTTTCACATCGCATTTTTCGTTCCTTTGCACATCGGAGCTTTGTTGGCTTTGTTTCCGGCGTTCTTTAGCTGGAAAGCAGTCGGTGTATGCTTGTTGCTTTACTGGATAACTGGTGGTTTGGGTATTACCCTAGGTTTTCACCGCCTTGTCACCCACCGCAGTTTTCAAACTCCCAAGTGGCTAGAGTATTTTCTCGTTTTTTGCGGAACACTCGCCTGCCAAGGAGGACCAATCGATTGGATTGGAATGCACCGGATACACCATTTGCATTCTGATCAAGAGTTAGATCCCCATGATTCTAACCAGGGCTTTTGGTGGAGTCACATGGGTTGGATGCTTCATCATTCACCTGCTTTCGCGGAAGTTCCTCGCTTTACTAAAGATATTGCCGACGACCCAGTTTATCAGTTTTTGCAGAAAAATATGGTTTTCATCCAGGTCGCCCTGGGTGTAGTACTGTTGTTGCTGGGTGGCTGGTCTTTTGTAGTATGGGGGATTTTTGTTCGCCTGATCTTTGTGTGGCATTGCACTTGGTTTGTCAACAGTGCTACTCATAAATTCGGTTATCGAACTTATGAATCAAGCGATCGCTCCACAAACTGCTGGTGGGTAGCTTTACTCACCTATGGTGAAGGCTGGCACAATAATCACCATGCTTTTCAGTACTCAGCTCGTCACGGGTTGAAATGGTGGGAATTCGACCTCACTTGGATGACCATTCAATTGCTACAAGTACTCGGTCTGGCTACGAATGTGAAGCTGGCACCAGAAAAGTAGTAAGCGGTTAGTAGTTAGCAATCCTTATCTTATCCAATTTTCAATCCTTATCGCCCGGTGGGCAGCTTCCCAAAGGGTATTTTGAATTGCTTACTCTCCCCCGCAGCTTCTGGACTACTGCTTAAGCATCAGCGGGGGTTTATTGCGGGTGCGCTGAGGTGCATTAGATTGCTATAATCCAAAACGCGAATGTTACAAAACTTTGCGACAGCCACTTGTTTAGTGATTTGGTAGTGAGGTTTGTTGTCTTTTCAGGTATTCATGACTACATCAACAATCAACAGCCAGAAGTCAGGTTATGACTTTGGCAACTCGGACTTTAAGCTAAAAGATATTATCAAAAGCCTGCCAAAAGAATGTTTTGAGCAGGATCGCCGCAAAGCTTGGACTAAAGTGGTACTCAGTGTCTTGATGGTTGGCTTGGGCTACTTTAGTCTGGCAATTGCTCCTTGGTTTCTCCTACCCTTGGCATGGATTTTTACTGGCACTGCTTTGACCGGTTTTTTTGTCATCGGGCATGATTGCGCTCATCGTTCATTTGCCAAGCGTCGCTGGGTAAATGATTTGGTGGGGCATTTGATGATGATGCCGTTGATTTATCCGTTCCACAGTTGGCGCATTCAGCACAATTATCATCACTCTCACACGAATAAGCTGGATGAAGACAACGCTTGGCACCCAATCACCATAGAACTTTTTGAAAGTTGTGGAAAAATCCCGCAGTGGGGGTTCGAGCTGTTTCTGCGCTATAAATTGTGGTGGATAGGCTCAATCGTTCATTGTGGAATTTTGCACTTTGATTGGTCTAAGTTCCAAAAAAAAGACCAATCGAGCGTGAAGTTTTCTGTGGCTGTAGTTGTGCTTTTTGCCGCGATCGCTTTCCCAATTCTTATCGCCACAACCGGGATTTGGGGATTTGTGAAATTTTGGCTACTTCCGTGGCTGGTTTACCATTTTTGGATGAGTACCTTTACGCTAGTTCACCATACCGCTCCAGACGTTCCTTTTCTGGCAGAATCTAAGTGGAACCAGGCGATAGCTCAGCTATATGGTACGGTTCATTGCGACTACCCCCGTTGGGTAGAAATCTTTTGCCACGATATCAATGTCCACGTTCCCCATCACATTTCCACTGCCATTCCTTCTTATAATTTGCGGATGGCTTATAGCAGTATCAAAGAAAATTGGGGAGCGTATCTGCATGATGAATGTCGGTTTTCTTGGTCTTTAATCAAGCGAATTACAGACCAGTGTCACCTGTACACAACCGATAGTCGCTATCAGTCTTTTAAAGACTATTACGCAGGGCGATAAGCTAATAGCTCATAGCTCTAAAAAATAGATTCTGGCAATTCTTAAACACAAGTATGGTAAAGGAAATTGCCAGATATTACTCTGCTGCTTTGCACTTCCAGAACTTAGGGATACCTAAACCCAAAGTAGTGCGATCGCATTAGATTACGTTGCCTAAAAACTTAACACCCATTTCAGATCCAGTCACACAATCAAGTGCAATCAAATACAATCGAATTAAATAATCCTCATGACCGTGAATCATCTGAGGATAAGACCAAGCTGCCCTTCACGCTTCAAGATTTAAAAGCTGCAATCCCATCTGAATGCTTTCAGCCAAAAGTGGGAAAATCACTATTCTACTTTTTTCGTGACATCCTGATTATCGGTCTGCTTTATGCAGTCGCTCATCACCTAAATTCTTGGTTTTTCTGGCCAATTTTCTGGGTCACGCAAGGAACGATGTTTTGGGCTTTATTTGTCGTCGGACATGACTGCGGACACCAATCTTTTTCTAAGAAGAAATGGCTTAATGATTTGATTGGACATCTTTCCCACACACCGATACTTGTTCCTTATCACGGTTGGCGAATTAGCCATAGAACCCATCACAAAAATACTGGCAGCCTCGATAATGATGAAAGCTGGTATCCAGCAACTGAGTCAGAGTACAAAGGCGTGAATTGGCTGCATAATATAGGTCGAAATTACTTGTTTTTATTGGCTTATCCCGTGTATTTGTTTACGGGTTCTCCTAATAAACGAGGCTCTCACTTTTTACCTAGCAGCCGACTTTTCAAACCCTCTGAAAAATGGGATGTCATCACCAGCACGACACTCTGGACTTTAATGGTAGCTTTCCTGGGTTTCCTTACCTATCAATGGGGTTGGATGTGGTTGTTGAAATACTACGTTGGACCCTATCTTGTATTTGTCATTTGGTTAGATTTGGTCACGTTTTTGCATCATACTGAAGCCGATATTCCCTGGTATCGTGGGGAAGATTGGACTTTCTTGAAAGGTGCTATTTCTAGCATTGACCGCGATTACGGTTTTATCAATCACATCCATCATGATATCGGTACTCATGTAGCTCACCATATATTTCTGAACATCCCTCACTACAATTTGAAGAAGGCAACTGAGGCGATTAAACCGATTATGGGTGAGTATTTCCACAAATCTGATGAACCAATTTTGACGTCATTATGGCGTTCGTCCAATAACTGTCATTTTGTACCAGATACCGGAGGCAAGGTTTACTACACATCCCACAAGAAATTAGCAAAAGACGAATAGGAACCGGAACCTAAAATGTAGAGACGTAGCATGTGAGTCCAGCGCTGCGGGAGGGTTTCCCGCAGCAGGCGACTGGCGTAAGCGCAAGCGCACGCCAAGGGCGAACGCGTAGCGTGCCGTTCGGCGATAGCCGTGGCGTTAGCCATAGGCATACCCGAAGGGCTACGTCTCTACACATGGCGCATCACAACTCCTAACTTTTAAAACCGCCCATTTCCTTGCACAATATGCTTGACAGTCGTGAGGCTTTCTAGGCTAATCAATCCGCGTCGATGACCTTTTTGGTTGGACATCCCTAGAAATACTGACTCTCCTCGTGACGGGTTGCGGGAAAAACGCGGGGAAGCGTTGATGTAACTAGAAGCGCTGTTCACTCCTAAGGCAAACTGCCGACTTTCCTGGTAAGATTCGGTGACAATGCAGTCGGCATGACCACTGCTATAGCGATTAATCCAGGAAATTGCAGCCTCTAGACTATCTACCAATTTAAAAGCGACTGTCTTGGTTAAATAAGCGCTTTGCCACTCTCCATCCTTAGCAAGCTGTAACTGAGGAAAGGCTTCTACCAGTTCGGCATCTCCCTTTATTTCAAAGCCTTTTTCCTTTAAGCTATTCCACAATGTCGTTAAGGATGATGGCAAAGCTTGTCGGTGGATCAGGACTTTTTCAATAGCGTTCACCGGATCTGGTTCGCTTTGATGGCTATCTATAATCAGCCACCGCACCATTTCTAAGCTGCCATTTGGCGACCAGTAGAGATAACAGTTGCCTATAGCTGATTTTAGAACTGGGGAAGTGGAGTGCCGCACTACCTGCTGTATCAAGCTTGAACGTCCGTAGGGAATGACTAAATTCAAGCACTGGTCTTGCGTTACTATGTCCCGAATCGAAGTTCCATGTTCTTCTGTGATCAGCTGTAAACAACCTTCTGGTAAACCCACTTCAGTCACGGCACTCAGGAGTGCGTTAGCGATCGCCGCGTTAGAATGACTGGCTTCAGTACTGCCTTTGAGGATCAGACTGTTGCCAGTTTTGATACACAACCCCGCTGCGATCGCTCCCAACTCTGGAAACGCTTCATAAATAAACGCAATCACACCCAAAGGCATTAATTGCGTGTACGTTTGAGAGTCATCTAGTTGATAGTCAGCGTGTCTGACTCGCCGCAGCGGATCTGATAATTCCCCCAACCGTTGCAAAATGTCTACTGCCATCTCCAACCGTTTTGGAGTCAGCTTCAGCCAATCCAGAATTAAATCTGGCACTGCCATTTCCCGACTTGCTTCTAGATCCAAGGTATTTGCCTCTAGAATGTCGTCAAATGACCGTGTTATCGCCTGTGCCATTGCTAACACGGCGCGACTTCTGTCTGCTCCTTTTGTGGTTCCCAACTTTAGCGCAGCTTGATGAGCGCGTCTAGCGCTGGCAATTGGTTCAGGGTTTACATCAAAACCATCCACTGTCCGCATCGTTATCGTCGGTAGGTAAGCCACACCATCAGTGCTGGCAGAATTGCCAGCAGCACGGCTACCATTGCCCAAGCAATAATGCTATATCCATTTGCCAATCGTAGTGCCAATGGTAACCATATAATCACTAGCACGAAAATAATGCCAAGCGCTACGGGCAAATAGCTTTCTCCTAACCGAGGATGGACTACTTGCCAAATACTCCCTGTCCAGCGCCAAGCTCGCTTGTACGGATAGGTCGTGGAAAGCTGCTCCAGCACATGACCATTATCTTCCACCACGAATATTTGCTGACAGCGATCGCAACCAAATGCTTCTGTCAACGTAATCGGAATTAACCGCCCCCGACGACGACAGGGACACGGGTATTCGCTATTGAAGTCAATTTTGTCTGCTTTTTGAGGTTGCACAAGCGAACTTTTAACTTGAGCGTGTTTGTCCTAACTTAGTGAGGATAGCATCCTTTCATCTATGTCTTTCGGGCTGGCTACCCTCCCATGACCTTCCTTTATAACATTAGTCAGTTTGGGTTGCTCATTGCCTTTGGACATATTTTTTCTAAATTGAGTGGCAAAACAAATTTGACACTCAAAGGTTTTGAAATTATTGTGTCATTTTAAGTTTGAAGTCTGTACTCTCAAATCAAAAAACTTTTGATTTTTAGCCTTTCTACTTCATTCTTTAGTTTCGTCACCCTGAATTAACTGTAGTGCATCTTACAAAAAACTCGTTAGCTACACTTAAATATTATTATGAATGATGAATTCTCATTTTTGTAATTTCGTGCGCCTAATAACGTCACTTCTTTACAAAATATTTCATCACTTTTTTTTTCCTTTACAAGCGGGTAACGCGATTCGAACGCGCGACATTCACCTTGGCAAGGTGACGCTCTACCACTGAGCTATACCCGCAATACTCAACGTATATTTAATATGTCAGATAATTCATGGTTTGTCAACACCTTTTTTTGTTATTTGCCGTGAGTCCTTTGTCATGAGTTATCGGACAAAGGACTCATGACAAATGACTATTCTGCTGGCAATTCTCCTATACTGGCACTTTTGAGCGATGCTGGCGAAAGAGAATTTCCAGAAAAAGGTTCTTGGAGGTTAGAACGCAATTGCCGCATGAGGCTAGCCATTTCCAAAGCACTCATGGCGTACTCCCAGCCAAGATTGCTTTTAATGCCTGCTCGTTCTAAGGCTTGCTGCATGGTATCTGTTGTCAAAATGCCGAAAATCACAGGTACACCTGTTTGAAAAGCAGCAGCAGCAACGCCCTTGGCGACCTCAGAAGAGACATAATCAAAATGAGGTGTTTGCCCTCGGATAACGGCTCCCAGACAAATGACCGCATCATAACGACCAGAGAGCGCCACTTGGCGAGCCACAACTGGAACTTCAAAACTGCCTGGTACCCAAACATAGTCTACTTGAGAGCCGTGAGGATTGACATCAACACCGTGGCGTTTCAAGCAATCTTGACAGCCCTCCAGCAGCTTGGTGGTGACGAGGTCATTGAATCGACCAATAACCACTGCAAACCGCAAAGGTTCTGTCTGAGTAAAAGTTCCCTCGAAAACTGCCATAACTGCCTCTAAATCATCTATACTTCTTGCCAATATACATTTGTTCTGCAAAAAGTATAGAAGCAGGAAAATAAACAGACACGAAAGCTTAGGAAAACGCGGCGACGTAGACAGGGAAAATATCCCTACGCCTCCGTGTCGCCGCGTCTTTGGTGCTCGTGAGTTTCTATGCTATTTGCCAGCGCTATCAAAAAAGCAGTCGCTTAGACTACGAAAAAGCTTAATGCACCGACTAAAAACACTAAACCAATCCAAGCTCCTGAACCAATCCACAGCAGTCTTTTAGATTCATTCCAGTTTTGCGGAGTGGCATAGGCAACAGGGACGCCAACCACTAGGACAAAAGACAGCGCAACTAGAGCTAATAAAGCAACTTGAAATACAATTGTCATCTTCCCTTCTCCCAAAACAGCAAACTAGTTACTAAAGATAGAATATTGTACAGGTCAACACTGACAGTTTTTCCTTATTTGTTAAGCTAGCAGAAAATTGGCACACTTTATTGACGTTCTCCCCAGCAATCGAATCGCGGGGAGTGTTTATCACTCCTGGGGGATTGTTCATCCTTGAACGAAGTGAGCTACACAAATTGCTTTGTGGGAGACGCCATCGCCCCAACTACTGGGAATACGGAGGCACAGCACTAAACTCACCAATGACCAATGATTAATGACTATGGACTTAATTCTGTGCCATACAACAGCTGATTTTGACTCGTTAGGAGCAGCTGTAGGGCTGTCACGCCTGTTACCTGGAAGCAAGATTGTCCTAAGTGGCGGTTCTCATCCACCCGTAAGAGATTTTTTGGCGCTGCATCGGGATGAGTATCAGTTGATTGAACGGCGTTCGGTCAATCCAAAGGAAATTCGTTCCTTAATTGTGGTGGATACACAACAGCGCGATCGCCTGGGTAAGGCAGCCGAATGGTTAGATTTACCCCACATTAAGGAAATTATCATTTATGACCATCACCAAGAACAACTTGGGGATATTCCCGCTACAAAAGTACACATTTCCCCTGTTGGAGCAACAACAACTCTCATCGTCGAGCAATTGCAAAAAGAACAAATTTCCCTCACAAATGCAGAAGCAACCGTGATGGCTTTGGGTATCCATGTGGATACTGGTTCTCTGACATTTGACTATGCCACACCACAAGATGCCTTAGCATTGGCTTGGTTGATGCAACAAGGGGCAAGTTTGTCAGTTGTGAGTCAGTACGTTGATCCTGGTTTGTCTCCCCAGTTGCAACAACTCTTAAAGGTAGCACTGGAAAAACTACAAACCATATGCGTTGGGGGATATAAAATTGCTTGGGTGACTCTGAAAACAGATGGTTTTGTGCCAGGGTTATCGAGTCTCGCCTCGCAGTTGGTAGAGTTAACAGAAATAGATGCCTTACTGCTTTTGAATGAATATCCTCTCTCCGAAGGTGAATCACGCTTAATCGTGATTGGCAGATCGCAAATTCAAAGCATCAATCTTAACGAATTATTCCAACCACTCGGTGGCGGTGGACATTCCCAAGCAGCTGCGCTCAACTTGCGATCTGTAAACGCTGAGGAAATATTAAACCAACTTCTTGAGGGAATAAAAGCGACAATTCCCCACCCGCCTACCGCCAGAGACTTGATGTCTTCTCCTGTGCGCACCATTCGTCCAGAAACTACAATTGCCGAAGCACAGCGCACTTTGTTGCGCTACGGACACTCGGGTTTGTGTGTCGTTGATGCCGAAGGGGAACTAGTAGGTATTATTTCGCGAAGGGATTTAGATATTGCCCTGCATCACGGCTTTAGTCATGCTCCTGTCAAGGGCTACATGACAGTCAATATGAGGACAATTACTCCAGATACCACACTGCCAGAAATCGAGTCGCTAATGGTGACATACGATATCGGACGCCTACCAGTATTAGAACATGGGCAGTTGGTGGGATTTGTTACCCGTACTGATGTTTTGCGCGAATTACATCAGAAAGAGGAGAGGGGGAAAGGGAGAGAGGCGGGAGGGGGAGAAAAAAATATTAAATCTCCTACCCTAGGTGAGTTACATTCGCGGCTTGCGCCTCAGTTGTGGCAATTGTTGACTAAAGCATCACTAGAAGCAGAAAAACGCGCTTGGCATCTTTACCTTGTTGGGGGAGCAGTACGCGATTTGCTACTCGCTGAAGAAGCCTCAGGCACTTTGCTGATCAAAGATATTGACCTTGTCGTTGATGGCTTTCACAAATCTGCTGATGTGGGTGCAGGTGTAGAATTGGCAAAGGCACTTCAGCAACTTTACCCAAGCGCACGTCTAGAAATTCATGGCGCTTTTCAAACTGCGGCTTTGCTGTGGCACAAAGATCCAGAATTAGATTCTTTGTGGGTTGATATTGCGACTGCCAGAACAGAATTCTATCCTTATCCTGCGGCAAATCCTGAAGTTGAAGCGAGTTCGATTCGTCAAGACCTGTATCGCCGAGATTTTACCATCAATGCAATGGCACTGCGGCTGACGCCCCCCCGTGCTGGTGAATTACTCGACTTTTTTGGCGGGTTGGTGGATTTACAGGCAAAACAAATTCGAGTGTTACACGCTAACAGTTTTATCGAAGATCCCACCCGCATCTATCGCGGCGTACGCTTTGCTGTGCGACTGGGATTTCACTTGGAGGCTCAAACAGAAGAGTATATCCGCTATGCGATCAACAGCGGCGTTTACGATCGCACCACCCGAGAAAATAGCAGAACTCCCGCACTGCAAACTCGACTGAAAGCAGAATTGAAGCATATCCTGGAAGCTCCATATTGGAAATTAGCTTTGCAGTTACTTGCAGACTTAGGGGCGTTACAGTGCATTCATCCCACCCTCAAACTAGATGAGGAACTTCTACGGCAATTGCGTTTGTTAGAACGCTGTTTGCGGCGGTTTGACTCGCAGCAAACCCTCATCCACTGGCAAATGCGCCTGGAAGCTTTAATCGCTCATTTAGCAGCAGAATACCGAGGGCGTGTGGCAAGAAATCTGCAATTGCCAGAGGATAGCATTGCTAGATTGGAAAACTTAGCACAAGCACAAGATACTGTCAAGACACTCTCCTCCAGCCCCTCTCTGGAAGCACAGAGGGGAGGAGGTGTAGCGTCTGAGAAAAATCGTCCCAGTCAGGTGGTGCAGTTGCTGCGGCAGTACGATGTACCCTTGCTGATTTTAATTGCCGTGCAAAGTCCACGAGTCATTAGGCACAAGATTTGGCAATATTTGACTATCTGGCGTAACGTGCAGCCTATTTTAAATGGCAATGATCTGCAACAAATTGGCTATAAACCAGGACCGCAGTATCGACAAATGCTAGATGATTTACTTGCTGCTACGTTGGATAGCGTGATTTGCAACAAAACAGAGGCTCTTGAGTTTTTGGCAAAGCATTATCCTCGGTGAAGTCACCACTCACGATTCAATCTTAGACAACGGACCACGGCGCAGGAAGTGTCACCAGAAAAGCTGTTTCGGTGGAACTCGTGCCATTCATCAACCAAACGGCATTCTCACCTGTGTTTTCATTGCGCCAGAACAGATCGGTTTTGCCATCACCATTGAAATCGGCAACGCCAGCATTCCAGGCTTTGGGAAGAGTTAGTAAAAAATCTGACTTGGTTAAGGTGGTACCATCCATCAACCAAACGGCATTCTCACCTGTGTCAGAATTGCGCCAGAAGAAATCGGTCTTGCCATCACCATTGAAGTCGCCAATGTTATAATCCCAGGCTTTGGGAAGAGTGAATAGAAAATCTGACTTGGTTAAGGTGGTACCATCCATCAACCAAACGGCATTCTCACCTGTGTCAGAATTGCGCCAGAACAGATCGGTTTTGCCATTCTTATCGAAGTCGGCAATCTCAACATCCCAATCTTTGCCAGCAACGGACGTCAAAGGAGTTGGATTGAAGCCATTGCCATTGTTCAACCAAACAGTATTTTCTCCTGTTAAATCATTGCGCCACAAGATATCAGCCTTGCGATCGCCATTGAAATCAGCAATGCTATTATTCGATTCCTTGGGAAAATTCTGGAGAGAGAATTTATTGACGTTGGTGCCATCGACAAACCAAAGGCTATTGTCTCCTGTCTCAGAATTGCGCCAGAAGATATCGCTCTTACCATCGCCATCAATATCAGCAATGCTCGCCTTCCATTCTTTGGGAAGAGTTTCTGGCAGAACAACCGCACTAGTAATGGTAGTGCCATTCATTTGCCAAATGGCGTTCTCACCTGTGTCAGAATTGCGCCAGAACAGATCAGTCTTGCCATCACCGTTGAAATCGCCAATACTGTAATCCCAGTCTCTGGCAAGGCTCGCCACAAAAGCCGTAGAAGTATCGTAGTTTAATGTGGTACCATTCATCAACCAAACGGCGTTCTCTCCTGTGTTTTCATTGCGCCAGAAGAGATCACTCTTACCATCGTTATTGAAATCGATTATGTTCGCCGCATCTTTGAGAATCAGATTGGGATTAGGGTTGACCGTTGTTGACATACTTTTTGTGTATAACTACTGACCAAACAAACAAACATGATAAACATAACCATTTTTCTTTGCACAAATTCTTTAGGTATTCTCGAAAACTTCACAAAATCTTTGTCATTTTAAAGCAGTTTTCTGGAATTCTTTGCTGCTATGATGTAGCTAATGTCAGACCTCAACACGCCTCAAATATAGCCGACATGAAGTAGTAGCAAAAAACCGTTGCACAGAAGGCGACGGATTGTCATTGATAAATTATCAAACACATAAAGTATCAAACAAAGTATCAAGCACAACTCGGCTGGTTTGCTCATGAACAACCATGCTTGGAAGATTTTCTAACAACTTATCTCAAGAAAAAGCTGCGTTCCTTTGTGTTTGCGGCAATGTTTTGCCCGAAATAAATGACCCTTCTCTGGAATCCATTGCTGCTATGATGTAGCTAGTATCAAACCTCAACACGCTTCAAACGAAATAACTGACATGAAGTAGTCGCAAAGAACCGTTGCACAGAAGGCGGCGGATGTGAATTGAAGAAAATCACAAGCAACTAGGCGTTTTGCTTAAAAGCAGCTTAGTTAAAAAACTTTTGAACAACTTATATCTACAAGCACCTGTCGTGTGAACGTTAGATGCGGAAATTTGCACAGGCGAGGACAGAGATAAATTTACGTCTTTATTTAATGCCAAAACAGATAACCGTAACTGGCTAGAAATTAACAGGTAGCTACAGTTGAGCCACTTTGAAGTTTGAAAATTATGCAGAAAAAATCAATATTGTTAGCTGAGAATTTAGCTTATCAACTCAGCACTACGAGGACTTTATTTAAAAATGTTCAGGTAAACATTGTGCAGGGCGATCGCCCACGCATTGCCTTAGTCGGTTCCAATGGTGTTGGTAAATCTACTCTGTTAAAGATTCTTGCAGGTCAACTTAGCCCCACCACAGGTTCTGTGACACGAAATGGAACCGTTTACTATTTGCCTCAAATCAGTACCATCAAACAGAACATCAAAGCAGAGACAGTACTCGATTTTTTGAGTTCTGTTTCTGAGGAATGGTGGAAAATTGAGGAAATTTTGCAGGCGCAATTCAGCAGTACGCTTGACTTCTCCTTACCACTTTTGAATTTAAGTGGTGGGGAACTGACAAAGTTATTTCTGGCTATCGGTTTATCTTTTGAACCTCAAGTGTTACTGCTGGATGAACCAACAAATCATATGGACTTGATGGCGCTAGAAAGTTTGAGAGCTTTTCTTAACGACTTTGAGGGAGCGTTTGTCATTGTTTCTCACAAGCCATTTTTTCTAGACCAAGTTACTGATATAACTTGGGAACTCACACCAGAGGGTGTGAAAGTTTATGGAGGAAATTTTTCTTTGTACCGAGAGCAAAAGGAAATAGAGTTAGAGGCGAGATTGCGATCGCACGAAGTGGCGAGAAAAGAACTCAAACGTGCCAAAACTACCGCATTGCAGGAACAGCAAAGAGCAGCACAATCTAGCAGAAATGGTCGCGCTAAGGTTCTTAAGGGTAGTGTAGACAGAGCAGCAGCAGGACTGCTTAAATCCAAAGCCGAGGCGTCAGCAGGGATTGCCAAAAAGAAACATGAAGCAGCAGTAGCAAACGCTACTCAAAAAGTTGCACAGACGAAGGTAAAAACGACGAAGGCGACGAGTATTCAACTTGAACAAACAAGCCAAAAACGCCGAAACCTTATTGATATTCAAGGAGCAAATCTTTGGGTAGGTAAAAAGTTGCTCCTTGAGAACATCCAGCTTCATATCTCCTCTGGTGACAGAATAGCCATTGCTGGCGCTAATGGTTCAGGGAAATCTAGTCTGCCAAAGACAATTTTGCACAGGGATAGTACAACAGCGATTTTGGAGTCAGGTGAAATTTTACTTGCTCCCACAATGCAAGCCGTATACCTGGATCAAACGTATGAACTCGTAAATCGAAGGCAGACAATTTTGGAAAATATGCAAGCTGCCAATCCCAATTTAAATTATCAGCTTTTACGGCAGCAGTTGGGACACTTCCTTTTTAAATACGATGATGTACACAAAAGTGCATCGGTGTTGAGTGGAGGTGAGTTAGCAAGGTTGGCGATCGCCATGATTAGTATTTCAGAAATTGACTTGCTGATTCTCGATGAGCCGACGAATAACCTGGATATTGAAACGGTTGACCAAATGGTAGAAGGTATCAACGAGTACCAAGGTGCGCTTTGGGTCATTTCCCACGATTTAGATTTCTTAAGCCGAATTAATATCACTCAGGCTTACAAGTTGAGTGAGGAAATCTTACAAGCGACTACTTATTTGCCGGGTGAACAGGAGCAATACTATCAAGAATTACTGTTTAGTTGTGCAAAATATAATGACCAATAATTTCTTTTCATTCTTGAGGTGCTTCAATAGCTATTGCAACTCCCAAATCAGGACGGACAACCCACCAAATTAAGGTTTCTAAATAGCTTGGGAGGTCATCATTGGGACACAATTCTATACAGCATTCATGGTTTTATGTAAAAATAAATACATATGTTCAATGAACTTCTCATTTGGGGACTACGAACAGTCCAGCACTAAGGCATAAGCAGCAAAGCATCTGGGCAAGTTATAATTTTTTGCAGATGAACGTAACAAAAATTTATGAGTGACCCCCTTTTACAAGCATTTTTCGTTGGTAGAGCAGCTGCTGAAATCCTTACCGAGAAGTTGGAATTCGCCTTGACTGATGCTCTCTCGGAACTGGGCAAATGGGATGCTGAAACTAGAGAGCAACTGCGACACTTTACAGACGAAGTCTTAGAGCGGGCAAATCGTGCAGCAGAAGCTGCTGGTGCTGCTCAAACGACAAGCTATGGAGAACCTGGTTCAGCGTCAGTTGATCTGCAAGCCACGATTGATGATTTGCGAGCAGAAATTGCCACATTGCGAACAGAATTACAACGCTATCGCAGCAGTAATTCTCTGTAGAGACGTTGCATTGCAACCTTTCTACTAGAAAATGAGAGAGAAACAGTTTTGGAATCAGAGTGTCTTTTCTTCCTACTGACTCGGTCAAAAACCAGCGGTACGCAAAGCATATGGAAAAAGGTTATTCAGATAAGGCATACCGTTGGAATAGCGAAAACTACTCTCGTAGACGCCGCTTTTTAGACATTTGGTCATTTGTCTTGCTTTTGATGTTCAAGCTTTGGCGATACAACAAATCTTGGAGTTACCCAGGAGGAGTTACCGAAGCCAAGCAAGCTGCTCGACGTAAAGCTCAAGCAGTATGGATTCGCACTACCCTGCTAGATTTAGGACCAACCTTTATCAAAGTTGGGCAACTGTTCTCTACCCGTGCTGATATATTCCCCAGCGAATATGTCGAAGAACTTGCCAAGCTACAAGATAAAGTGCCGGCATTTAGCTATGAGCAGGTAGAAACAATTATTGAACAAGAACTAGGCAAGAAAATCCCCGAACTCTACCAAAGTTTTGAACCGATACCCTTGGCTGCTGCTAGCTTGGGACAAGTACACAAAGCTGTGCTGCATTCCGGGGAAGCAGTTGTTGTCAAAGTACAACGCCCCGGACTCAAGAAGCTATTTGAAATTGATTTACAAATTCTCAAGGGTATTACTCGCTACTTCCAAAACCATCCCAAATGGGGACGGGGGCGAGATTGGCTCGGCATTTACGAGGAGTGTTGTCGCATTCTTTGGGAAGAAATTGATTATCTCAATGAAGGGCGCAACGCTGATACTTTTCGCCGCAATTTTCGTAGCTACGAATGGGTGAAAGTACCGCGTGTGTACTGGCGTTACACTTCCTCACGGGTGGTGACACTGGAGTATGTTCCTGGGATAAAAATTAGCCAATATGAAGCAATAGAAGCAGCAGGTTTGGATCGCAAAGTCATTGCCCGCCAAGGTGCCGAAGCTTACCTGCATCAGCTACTCAATAATGGCTTTTTCCATGCTGACCCTCATCCAGGCAATATTGCCGTCAGTCCGACTGGTGCTTTGATATTCTATGATTTTGGCATGATGGGGCGCATTAAGACCAACGTGCGTGAAGGACTGATGCAAACGCTGTTTGGCATTGCTTCAAAAGACGGCGATCGCGTTGTCAAGTCTCTGGTTGATTTGGGGGCACTGGCACCAACAGAAGATATGGGACCTGTGCGGCGTTCCGTTCAATATATGCTGGATCATTTTATGGACCAGCCGTTTGAAAATCAATCAGTGGCTGCCATTAGTGACGATTTGTACGAAATAGCCTATGATCAACCATTTAGATTTCCAGCGACCTTCACTTTCGTGATGCGAGCTTTCTCAACACTTGAAGGTGTAGGGAAAGGGTTAGATCCAGAATTTAACTTTATGGAAGTTGCTAAACCATATGCCATGCAGCTTATGACCAATATGAATGGTTCTGAGGGGAATACCTTTCTCAATGAATTGAGCCGTCAAGCAGTTCAGGTAAGCAGTACTGCACTAGGACTACCACGCAGGCTGGAAGAGACACTAGAAAAGCTAGAACGGGGAGATATACGCGTGCGTGTCAGGTCTTTAGAAACAGAACGCTTGCTGCGACGGCAAACCAATGTTCAGCTAGGCACGACTTACGCTGTAATTGTGGCTGGTTTTACACTTAGCGCCACAATATTATTGGTACAAAAATATGTATGGTTGGCGACGATTGGGTTTATAATTGCAGCCGCAGTCTCAGGCTTGCTGATTCGACTACTTATGCGCCTCGACCGCTACGATCGTATGTCATAAATGTTGTAAAAAGTATATGAAACTTAATTTCACCGGTGTTAGCGATCCGGGACTTATTCGTTCTAATAATCAGGATGCTTACTACATAGACCCAGAGGGGCGTTTTTTCATTGTCGCCGATGGCATGGGTGGTCATGCAGGGGGCGAGCAAGCAAGCCGCATTGCTGCTGGGCAAATAGAGGCGTATTTGAGTGCTAATTGGAATTCCTCTAAACCTTCTGGGCAATTATTACAGGAAGCTTTGTTACAAGCGAATGAAGCGATTTTGCTCGATCAGCAAAATCATCCTGAACGCTCGGACATGGGGACAACGATTGTAGTCGTTATCTTTCGCCCTAAAGAGCCGCCTTTGTGCGCTCACGTTGGTGACTCCAGGCTGTACCGCTTTCGTAATTCCCAATTAGAGTTACTCACCCAAGACGATACTTGGGTAGCACGCGCTCTGAAAATGGGTGAAATTACGCCAGAAGAAGCCAGGATTCATCCTTTTCGTCATGTATTATCCCGCTGTTTGGGGCGTGAAGACCTACGTCAGATTGAAGTGCAACAACTGGACGTTCAAGCGGGCGATCGCCTACTGTTATGCAGTGATGGTTTAACAGAAGAACTAGCCGATCCAAAGATTGCTGACTATTTCAAAGAAATCTCTTTGGTAGAAAAGGCTGCTCTCTCCCTCGTTGAAGCTGCCAAACAGCATGGTGGACACGATAACATTACAGTCGTCATAGTCGCACTGAACTAGGGAATACGGTAGGGGTGATAGGTTTTTCATTTTAGGGTTTCGGTGACAGGTATTTTCTCTGTTCCCTGTCCCCTACATTTTGTCACCTGTTCCCTATATCCACTCAAAATTTGTTCAATTTGAGCATTTTTCCAATTTACAATTTGATACATATAGTTTTAGCCTCCCAAATTTCTAACTTGGGAGGCTAATTCAAGCGTTTTGTGTAATTGACATCTTGCACCTCATAAGGTAAGACGAATATAATTCAATCTTACCTACCTTACATCCCTTAAAAAGGCAAAGTGTAGACGACAAGGGCGCAGTGGCTTGCGCCTGTGGTGGCAATGTAAAATTGATGACATTGCAAATTCTACAGTTGATCTCAAGCAGGGAATAAGGGAGTTCCAGCCACCATGCATGGTAGAAAACCTATATTTTTCCGAAATCTGCTTCAACAGACTTGGGATCTATATCAGTAGGCTGAGGAACAAGGTGTATCGACTAAAAAACTACCCATTAGGGTGTGGGCAATTAGTCAAACAATTGTTATCTTTCGTAATACGGAGGTACAAATGTTCGGCAAACAAAAGTCCTCTTTATAACCCTATTGGTCTTCAGACAACTATTTCACTTTTACTTTTTTTGCTTTTAGGAGTTAATCATGAACCGACCTATCGAACTAAGCCTTGAACAACAATTCAGTATCCACTCATTTGCTACTCAAGTGCAGCACATGAGCCCTGATCAGGCTAAGGACTTTTTAGTCAAGCTTTACGAACAGATGATGGTGCGGGAAGCAACCTATAAGGAGCTTCTCAAGCATCAGTGGGGGCTAGATTCTGGTTCCAGTTTGGCATAGAGTTGTAGCGCCTTAGTAGGCGACCTCCTTCTCTTGCTTAGTTCCAAGGAGGAAAAGAGCTGGGGATGTCGGGGCGTCAACTAAAATGAGCGATTGTGATTAGAGAATTTACAGATGATAACTCATCTAACCAAATAAACTGGCTGTATACCTAAGCTTGTTTCAATTGACATAGCGAGTCACTGGCTCTGTGCATTCGTCAAACTCCTGCTTTGTCGCAAGCTAGCGTTACACAAATACCTGTGCCTGTTCTTTTCAAACAGTGCTTGACTCATCGCTCAAAGGTAATCACAGCAATTAGTCTATCTGAATTTTGCTCCTCATATTATTTATATTTACATTTCTTATAACTTTTTTGGCAAGTACATACATAATGTTTAACAATAATTAATATGAATGATGAGTCATGCTGCACTAGTGGTCTGTTTCATTAATTCTAATGGGTTACAAGATCCCCGACTTCGTAAAAGTTGTCGGGGATCTGTTGGCTCTAACCGGAAAGGTCTAATGGGGAGTCTGTATCAAGTGCTTGTATCTTTGCCAAAATTTGAGGCTTAATCTTTTCGTACTCGGTTTTAAGTAAACTTTTACTAAGTTGCGGTTCAGAAGATGATACGAGCTTGTTGCTCATCGTCACCCACAGTTGCAGCCGCTGGTGCTGTGCTGAGGCAATACTTGAAAGTAATACATGAACACAACGATTTGGTGCCTCTCGAGTAAAGAACAGTATACGGTAGAAACCTGTTTGTCCGAGTAAGCGAGTGATTTCTTGCCCGAAAGTTGTTTTCAAGTCGAGGTAGTATGGCAACCATTTGGCACCATACCTACGGTTGTAAATCAGGGTAATCCACAACAGCATCGGGTGAGGAGCAGTAACGAAAAGAAATTGATTGTAGCGCGTACAAACTAAACGTTTTTGAATTTCTAAAAGTGGTAGCATCACCCACAAAGCTGGTGAAACCTCTCCATTGGAAGAGAGGCGACTGGGAAAGACGATATCGGCGATGGGTTTATTCGCGGGCCAAGAAGCTTGCTTGGCAATTTCATCAATCAATGCAGATGCTGGCGTAGTCTTGTGTTCAACATCTGTCTTTGCTGGAGTTCGGGTAGTGGATGCTTCATTAATGGGTGGCAAAGTTTTGCTTTTGCCATAACGCTGTTCCAAGGATGCGAGAACCTTAAGAATTTCGTCTATACTTTGGGGTCGTGAGCTTGGTGCCTTGGCTAAACAACTCATAACCAAATTTTCGACCTCTTTTGGTACTTGTACGGCAGTAACCTCAGCTAAGGAACGCGGTTGTTGATAGTGGTGTAGTTTATACCAGACTCCAAAAGAGTGGCTTGATGCTACAAAGGGAATCTTACCTGTAAGCATCTCAAACATCATCACTCCCAAACTATAAATATCAGAACGGTTATCTAATTCCTTGCCATCCATCTGTTCGGGAGAAGAATAAGCGAGAGTACCTAAATAGTAGTTAGTATGATCAGTATCTGACTGTAGTAACTTAGCGATCCCAAAATCTAAAACTTTAACTAATTCGCCGAAACTATCATCTTGAATGACTAGCATATTGCTCGGCTTAATATCGCGGTGGATAATTGGGTAGATTTTGCCATCAACTGGGATGCCATGATGAGCGCAGTGTAACCCCAAGCAAATTTGACGCACCATGCTCAAAAATCTTGGTAAAGGCAGTTGTTGCTTGCGGATGACATTGCTCAGGCTTGCTCCTTGTAGGTATTCCATAACGTAGAAGGGAATATTATTCTCGTCTACGCCATAGTCCATGACTCGGACAATGTGGATACTTTTTTGCCCCAGTAAGGCACAGGTTTTCGCTTCTCGCTCAAAGCGCTCCTGCACTCGCAATTGTTGATTTTCCATTGATACAGCAAGAAACTTAACCGCAACGGGTACGCCACCCAACAAAACATCCTTAGCACGATAAACTTTACCCATTGCTCCAGCACCAATCATCTCCTGGAGTTCGTAGCGTTTGCTCAGTAAACGACCAATGTTGGGGTCTGACATAAAAAATTCGACTCTAATGTTTAATAATCTTGGGAGATTCCTACCCAGCCTACAAGTTGTCAGTGTTTTGATTTGAAAGTGGATTTAGATAAACGGGGTTAGCACATTCACCGAGAAATTTTGTACTATTGCGTACTTTTGCTCTTATTTAGTTTTCCCAAATTTGATCACTCAGATAACTTGAGGCGTGTAAAAAAATGGTTTTGATTTATCGGCTGACCAATAGGATTTGAGCTATCCTACCAATGCTCTCCACAAGCTGTTGCTCTGTCAGTTCACCGTAACCAAAGATAAACTCACCTTGAGAATGTGGTCTGAGATAATGAGGTGCAGCAGACATGATCCCGATACCAAGCAAAGCAGCACGCTGAATAATCTCTTCATCACTCAAAGGAGTTTGTAATCGCACCATCACATGAAGCCCTGCTTTTTCACCTAAAATCGTTGCTTTCTCCCCAAAATGAACGTTTAATGCCTTCACCAGGGCTTGACGACGCCTATCGTAGAGCGATCGCATTTTTCTAATATGCCGTTCTAGATGCCCTTGTTCGATAAAATCTGCAAGCACCTGTTGTTCAAGTAATGGGAGATGGCGATCGCTCAACCATTTAGCACGAGCAAAAGGAGAAACCAAACTTTTTGGCAGCACTAAATAGCCAATCCGTAGCGAAGGAAACAGAACTTTTGAGAACGTACCGATATAAAGTACACAATCACTGTGATCCAATCCTTGCAAAGCTGGAATAGGTCTGTCACCATAGCGATATTCGCTATCATAGTCATCTTCAATAATCAAAGCCCCGGTTTGCCGTGCCCATGTAAGTAATTCCAATCGTCGGGGTAGCGAAAGTATTGCACCTGTGGGGAACTGGTGAGAGGGTGTCACGTAAACAAGCCGGATTTGTTCACTGGAATAGTGAGCTAAGTCTTTAACCACCAAGCCAGACTCATCCACAGCGATCGGCAAGAGTTTAGCACCCTGAGTTTGAAAAATGAGCCGTGCGCTTAAGTAACCAGGGTCTTCCATAGCAATGACATCATCAGGTTCAATAAATAAGCGCATGATTAAATCAAGTGCTTGCTGCGTGCCATTGACGATTATCACTTGCTCTGGTTCGCAGTTGACAGCGCGGGAACGAGAGAGGTAACGGGAAATAGCTTCCCGCAAAGGTTTGTACCCTAGAATATCTGTTGTGTAGTCGAGCCATTGTAAATCAGAGCAACAGTAACGAGAAAGTAACTTGCGCCACAGCTTTATCGGAAATTGGTCAAAGGCTGGTCGTCCGTAGCGGAAGTTAATCGGCTTTACAGGCTCAGTAATTCTGGGGACATCTTCCGTCTTAGTTAAATGTTCGCCATACTTAGAGAGCTTGATGGGTGGACGAGCGATTTTCCCAGTCGATTGAATGGGCGTTGAATGTAGTAAATCATCAGGAAGTTGAGTGCAAACAAACGTACCAGAACCGACAACAGTTTCTATGTAGCCCTCACTCAAAAGTTGGTCGTAGGTTTGAGTTACAGTCGTGCGCGAAATTCCTAGAGATTTAGCAAGCTGACGTGTGGAAGGAATGCGTTTTCCTGGTAATAACCGTCCGCTGAGAATGCAGTAGCGCAGTTCCTCGTAAAGCTGTTGATGGAGTGGTAGAGGGGAATTACTATCCAGCGTAATGGCAAAATCCATACTTTACTGCTGTTAAAGTGGACTTATATCAAATCACAAAAGTGGCTCTTGTAGAAGACCACTTTGGGGAATTACGCTAACAAGAGTGAACCCAAGACCTGCACCCAGAATAGTGATGTTTTGAGCAACGCCTTAGTTCAAAAACATTGGCACTACTAATCAATGATGTGAGTTAGGGGCACTATCACAACCATGAGTTTGAAAATGGAAATTCACTACCTACAGCATGTTCCCTTTGAAGGTATTGCCAGTATTGAACAGTGGGCGAAATCAAAAGGGCATTCCCTATCTGCAACAAGACTTTACCAAGACGAGCCTCTGCCAAAAGTGGAAGATATCGATTGGCTGTTGATCATGGGCGGTCCAATGAATATCTATGAGGAAATTAAATATCCTTGGTTGGCTCAAGAGAAAAGGTTTATAGAGCAAGCAGTCAAACATGAGAAAGTCATTTTAGGAATTTGCTTAGGAGCACAGTTAGTCGCCGATGTATTAGGCGCAAAAGTGTTTTCCAACAAGTATAAAGAAATCGGTTGGTTTCCCATTGAACTGACGAGTGCAGCTCAAACATCACCCATTTTTAACTTCTTGCCTAAGCGTTTGAGTGTTTTTCACTGGCATGGGGATGCGTTTGAGTTGCCTTCAGGAGCAATTCAGATAGCTAAAAGCGACGGATGCCAAAATCAAGCTTTTATCTACAATGAAAGCATTATTGGTTTACAATTTCACCTCGAATCGACCAAGAACAGTGTTCAAGCACTCCTGGAAAACTGTGCGGATGAGATTGTTGAGGGTAAATATATCCAGAAATCTGATCAACTCCTCTCACACGAAGAGAATTTTAAAGGTATCAACGATGCTATGCATGGCATCTTAGATAGACTATCGAGCAAAACTTTTGCCTAAAATACACTTTTTCTATAATCAGCCTCTTTTAGCATAATGCCAAATTTGAGGTGAAGTCACTTATGCAGACACAACCAATAATTCAGACCAGAGAAGCGACTCCAGAAGAAGACTCACTGATTGCAAAGCATTTTTACCAAATGTGGCGAGACATTGGCGTTCCTGATGACGCCATCAACTCTAACTGGCTTGAGATAACTCTCCAGTTTATAGAACAGGCGCGTCGGGATTTGTTTTACAAAGCGTTTGTGGCAGAGGTTGACGGTGGAGTCGTTGGTTCTGCAAGTTGTCAACTCTTCACAGGTTTTTACCCGAATGTTCTCAAGCACCAGTACCGCCAATTCGGATACATTTGGGGCGTTTACGTTGAGCCATCTTACCGCAAACAAGGAATTGCCAAGCAACTGACTAGCGCAACGGTTAATTATTTGAAAGCAGTGGGTTGTACGCGAGCGGTTCTCAACGCCTCTCCCTTAGGCAAACCAGTCTATGAAAGTCTTGGTTTTTCCAGTGGCAATGCTATGCAGTTGGACTTAATTGATACTAGTTCTTTTTAGTTTTGATTACACGGTTCGTAATAGCGCTTAAGCGCTCACTACAAACTTTTCATTTGGAGTCCAAAATTATGAGTACTTTAGACAATCAAATTAATCAGGAACAGCTAACTCCTACACAACGCAGTCAAATTAAACGAGTCCCTCAGCGCGGCAATTATGAACGTCAGCTGATCTATGAGATTTTAGATGAAGGGTTAATCTGTCATGTGGGATTTGTTGTTGATAACCAGCCGTTCGTGATTCCAACTGCTTACGGTCGTGTGGAAGATAAATTATACATTCACGGTTCGCCAGCAAGTCGGATGTTGCGTTCTCTGCTTACTGGTATTCAAGTTTGCGTGACAGTCACTTTGCTGGATGGTTTAGTACTAGCGCGGTCAGCGTTTCACCACTCGATGAATTACCGTTCTGTGGTGATATTTGGTACAGCCACCCTCGTACAAGACGCTGACGAAAAGTTAGAAGCGCTACGAGCCTTTACTGAGCATATTGTACCTGAACGATGGGCAGAGGTACGCCCACCTAATCGTCAGGAATTACAAGGAACTTTGGTGCTTTCCCTACCAATAACTGAAGCATCTGCCAAAGTGCGGACAGGTCCGCCACGGGATGATGAGGAAGACTATAGTTTGCCTGTATGGGCGGGTGTTCTACCTTTGCAAGTGGTTCCAGGTGATGCGATCGCCGATCCACGTTTGCACAAAGAAATTACTCTACCAGATTATGTACAAAATTACACTCGTCTTGTTGAGGGGCGCGAGTAGCAGGCGATACTATAGGCGAAAATGAGGCTTATTTTGCTTAATTTCTCACCAATTGTCTATGTCCAATCGCACAATAGACAAAATATCATCTGTGTAAAGGAAGAGGCTTGCTCCCCGACCAAAGGCTCGGAAAGACTTCATCTGTTTTCCGCTTTGATCCACAGGTATCAACTCTTGAAATTCCTTGGTATCTAGGGAAACAAGAAATAATGAATCCGGCTTATAATAATCACCGGTAAACAAGGCATAATCGCCATAGTCACCATCAAACAGGGCGTGATATTCTTTGTTGACTGCAAAAGCACGAGAGTAGTGAAGGGGAAAAGGGAAGTATTCTCTACGAATCTCAAAGTTTGATATATGGACTAAAGAAAATTCGTTGGGATAGTAAGCTGTATCGCAGTAAGTCCAGATGTCGCGTGATGCAACATTCATTGCATAGCAAAATAACGTATACAAGCTTGAGTGTGTAGATGGACTTTCGCCTGAATACTTAAAAATGAAATTTCCGGTTTCATCCAAACAGACAAGTTCCGTTCCCCATCCACAATCAGATGTCATCCAAATTTGTCCAGTTTCAGTTGCTTGAATATCTTCAACACCATCACGTACACGAAACGAGTGAATGAGTTCACCACAAGACGAATAAATATGAGCGTTCTTGTCGTGATAGTTTGCTCGTGCGCGAACGACAAGCCACCGATCTGACCCCATTGGTTGGATATCATGGTAGTTCTCGCGTGTTGGCGGTAGATCAACGTGTTTGAGTACTTCTCCCAAAAAGTAATAAATGCGGTAGTTATTAATACTATCAGACCGGAGTTTGACATGACCATTTGGGTATCGATAATCTGGTGTCTGCTCGAGTGATAGAATGACAGGCGTTCCGCAGAAACCAACGCTCACGGTGATCAGGTTTCTTCCCTGAAGAATTTCCCTTAGATTAAGCAGGTGTTTGGTCTCAAGTTCTCTCATTGATATTCTCCGTCGTCTGCGAGGAGAAACGTAGACAAAGCACATCGTGCCGCACGCTACCCCCACGACTTCAACAACGCAAAGAAAAAAAGGTCAGTTTAACTCATTCCACGGAATTCCCCATCCGCCATGCGGTGGGGATGGATAGTGGGACAACTAGGAGGTACACCCCTTATGGGTGTCCGAGTAGTTGTCAATCTCTGAAGTCGGTAGTCGGTCAATGTAGTCTTCAAGAATTTGGGTGATTGTTTTTTCTTTGTTTGCAGCATATAACCGTATTTTATTCAATCTACGCTCACTGATTCTGATGTGTAATCATGCAAGTTTTCATGATAGATACGTCTACACAAAATCTACACATATGTTATCATAATTGTATCAGCGCTCCCACTGACCAAGTTGACTCAAACGGACTAGCTTGCGTTTGTGTACAGAGCAAACCTTGGGAACGGTACAGAACCATGACAATTGATAGGAGGTTGCACTGAGAAAGATTGCTTGTGCATGAAACCATCAGTGCGTAAAATCAGTTTGGTTTGGTTGTACAGAACTTCGGTTCCTTGTGCAAAGACTCCGTGGGGCATCAGGAGTCTCTAAACTGCCTGTGGAGGTATCGTTCTCGGGGATAATAAGACGCAAGTCTACTTATCTAGATGCGACCAATGAAGCAGGAAATTTCTACCAAAGCGATTTGGAGAAGCCCCATCCGCCACGCGGTGGGGAGAATGTCACTAGAAAATAACTGCCTACAACAATACTGATAAAATTACTGAGCCAGTCGTGCAAAAGCAGAGGATATATTCAGTATCGTCCCCATCTACTATGGCTCATGAATTCCTCTGCAACAACATCTTGGAACGAAGTCCGTGCTGCATTTCAAAGAATCTGGGGTTATGAAGATTTCCGTCCACCACAGGGAGAAATTATCCAGAGTTTGTTGGCAAAAAAAGATGCGCTGATTATCATGCCCACAGGTGGGGGAAAGTCAATTTGCTTTCAACTTCCTGCACTGCTACAAACTGGATTAACGCTCGTTGTTTCGCCTTTGGTGGCGCTGATGGAAAACCAAGTGCAGGAACTTCGGGAACGCAATTTACCAGCTGCGCTTTTGCATAGTGAATTGCCGTCTGACAAGCGACGTAAAACTTTGCAAGCTTTGGGACGACAAGAGTTAAGATTACTTTACTTGTCGCCAGAAACTTTACTGAGCAAGCCAGTGTGGGAAAAATTATGTCAGCCGCAAATTGTGATTAATGGCTTAATACTAGATGAAGCGCATTGTTTGGTACAGTGGGGAGACACTTTTAGACCAGCTTATCGAAGATTGGGGACGGTACGACCAGCGCTGCTTAAAGCAAAACAGTTGGGAACAAATATAGCACTAGCCGCTTTTACCGCCACCGCCGACCCTCTAGCACAAACTAAAATTCGAGAAGTTCTTGGGCTGCAGCAACCAGCAGTTTTTTGCATTTTTCCTTACAGATCTAATATTAACCTTTTTATTCGCATAATTTGGACGCCAAGAGGCAGAAAGCAACAATTATTAAAATTTCTTTCAGATAAACGACAACAAACTGGGTTAGTTTACGTTCGCACAAGGCGAGATAGCGAGGAGTTAACTGCATGGCTGCAAGAAATGGGTTACGCCACAGCAGCTTATCATGCAGGATTGGGCGCAGAGGAACGCCGCGCCGTAGAAGCACAATGGCTGAGTGGAAAAATCTTGTTTGTCATCTGCACGTGTGCTTTTGGTATGGGGATAAATAAAAGTGATGTGCGTTGGGTGGTTCATTTTCACCCACCGTTGTTGATTTCAGAGTACGTGCAGGAAATTGGACGCGCTGGACGTGATGGGAAACCAGCCGAGGCGCTGATGTTGATCAGTGAACCTACGGGGTGGTTAGATCCAGAGGATAAGCAAAGACAAAAGTTTTTTGAGGAGAATTTGCACAAGCAACAATTATCGGCGCAGCAAGTCCTGAAAAAATTACCAAAAACAGGGGAAGTAAATGCTGTGGCGCGAGAATTTCCCAATGGGGCGATCGCTCTTTCTCTGCTACACAGCAGCGGACAACTCCAGTGGCTTGACCCTTTCCATTACAGTATCGTTCCAGGGGCGAAAACTGAATCAGTCACACAATCACACGCGGCGAAGCAGATGAATCAGTATCTTAGTACTAAACAATGTCGCTGGCGTTTTTTATTGAGTGCTTTTGGTTTTGAGGAAGAGATGAAGAACTGGCGTTGTGGTCACTGCGATAATTGCCGTACGTAGTCAGCCTATCTTAAGAAAAGCGACTTTTCCAGTGAGTTCACCGGATCAGATGAATTGCTATTTCCATCACTCAAGCGACAATAAAGTAGTCGAATAGAGGAGGAAATTATGTCATCTTCCATTGTCGAACAACAAGCACTCTCGCTACCACCACTGATTCCGCGTGAAATTCTCTTTGGGAACCCGCAAAGAACCAATCCGGGACTTTCGCCTGATGGCAAGTACTTGGCGTATATTGCCCCTGATGAGAAGAATGTCTTGCAGGTGTGGCTGCGAACCGTGGGACAGGAAGACGACCGCATACTCACTGCTGACAAAAAGCGTGGTATCCGCATTTTCTTGTGGACTTATAACGCTGACCAGTTGATTTATCTGCAAGACTCCGATGGCGACGAAAACTTTCACCTGTACTTGGTCAATATTCAATCAAATATTGTACGTGACTTAACGCCATTCCAAAATGTGAAAGCACAACTGGTGGGACTTGACCCCAAATTCCCAAACGAGGTGCTGGTGGGGATGAACTTGAACAATTCCCAAAAGTTTGATGTTTACCGCGTCAACTTGAAAAACGGTGCGGTTGAGTTTAACACCGATAACCCAGGTAACGTCATTCATTGGACAGCTGATGCCGAGTTCCAGATACGTGCAGCGACAGCTAGCACACCTGATGGTGGTTCCGACCTTTTCTTTAGGGAAACGACAGATAAGCCGTGGGAAACCCTGCATCACTGGGAAGCAGATGAGGAAGGGGCTTCAGTAAGCTTCTCGGCTGATGGGAAAACACTGTATCTCACAGCCAATCACAATGCCAATGCCCAACGTCTGATTGCCCTAGACCTTGCCACCCGTCAGGAAACGATCATCGCGGAAGATGAGCAATATGATGTTG
Source organism: Scytonema sp. HK-05 (assembly GCF_963872035.1). Lineage (NCBI taxonomy): Bacteria > Bacillati > Cyanobacteriota > Cyanophyceae > Nostocales > Scytonemataceae > Scytonema > Scytonema sp. HK-05. The sequence continues at coordinate 162,950 of NZ_CAWMYC010000125.1, read as the reverse complement.
GCAATATCATAATTCAACCGATAACGCGAGTTATCCAGGCTGTTTCTTTCTACAAAGACAAACAGGAATGGAAGGTATTAGACCCAAGTATTGCGGCTGACTTTGAGGCAATACCAAAAGTGCGACCCGGAGAATTTTTTGTCGTTAGCCGCGATTTGGAAGACAAAAACTGGCTAGTTGCTTACATCACTGACGATGGTCCAGTATACTATTATGCCTATAACCGAGAGTCCAAAACGAGTACATTCCTGTTCAGCAACCAACCCAAACTGGAAGGGTTGCAGCTAGCGTCAATGCAACCGATTTCCTACAAGGCGCGCGATGGCTTGACGATTCACGCTTACCTGACAACTCCACCGGGTATACCTGCTGTTAACCTACCAACCGTATTGCTGGTTCATGGTGGACCCTGGGCACGCGACATTTGGGGTTACAATTCGCTAGCACAGTGGCTGGCTAACCGAGGTTATGCTGTTCTCCAAGTCAATTTTCGCGGTTCCACTGGCTACGGTAAGGCGTTCCTTAATGCTGGCAATCACGAATGGGCGGGCAAAATGCACTCGGACTTGATTGACGCCGTTGACTGGTTGGTACAAAAAGGCATTTCCGATCCGAAAAAGATTGCCATTATGGGTGGTTCTTACGGTGGTTATGCAACATTAGTAGGGTTAACTTTCACACCAGAAGTCTTTGCTGCTGGTGTGGATATTGTCGGACCAAGTAACTTGATAACGCTGCTGCAAACTATACCGCCGTATTGGGAACCGATAAAGGGGATGTTTTATCATCGGGTGGGCAATTTGGAAACAGAACAAGAGTTTCTCAAGTCGCGATCGCCTTTATTTTTTGCCGATCGCATTCAAAAACCCTTACTTATCGGTCAAGGTGCGAACGATCCAAGGGTAAAACAGGCAGAAAGCGATCAAATTGTACAAGCAATGCGCCAACGGAATTTGCCAGTAGAATACGTCCTTTACACAGATGAAGGACATGGCTTTGCACGACCAGAAAATCGACTACACTTCTATGCCATAGCAGAGGAGTTTCTCGCAAAATATTTAGGCGGCAGATTTGAACCTATAGGAGATATCCAAGGTCATTCAGGTGTGATTAATTAACTCTTAGTGCTATTCATCCCAGCGATGAATAGCGCTAAGAGTTAAAACTGCCGTAAAAAGCGCAGATCACTCGCATAAAGGCGGCGAATATCATCAATTTGGTGTAGAACCATTGCAAAGCGTTCTACACCAAAACCTGCGGCGAACCCAGTATAAACTTCTGGGTCGTAACCCACGGCTTTGAGGACATTTGGATCGACCATTCCGCAACCCATCACTTCTAGCCAGCGACCCTTCCACTGTAAATCAACTTCAGCAGAAGGTTCTGTAAAGGGGAAATAACTAGCGCGGAACCGAATGGGTAACTCGCCAAACATTGCCTCCAAAAATACCTTAATGGTGCCTTTGAGGTCAGTAAACGTTAGCCCTTCGTCAATTGCTAAAAGTTCTATTTGATGGAAAACTGCTGAGTGTGTTGCATCTACGTTATCTCTCCGGTAAACTCGCCCTGGTGCAACGACACGAATCGGCGGTTCCTCAGTTTCCATGTAACGAATTTGTACCGATGAGGTGTGAGTTCGCAAGAGATTTCCGTCTGGTAGGTAGAAGGTGTCTTGCATATCACGGGCGGGGTGGTCGGGAGGGGTGTTGAGAGCCTCAAAGTTATAGTAATCTGTTTCCATCTCTGGTCCTTGAGCTACGGTGTAGCCCAAACCGACAAAGATATCCAAAGCTTTGTCGATGATGCCATTGAGGGGATGGACGCGACCTTGAGGACGGTAAGTTCCTGGCATGGTCACATCCAAAGCTTCAGCTTCTAGCTGTGCCTGAATTTTTGCGCCTTCTAAGACTGCACGTTGCTGATCTAGGCTGTTTTGCAGGGCTTCTTTGACTGTATTGGCGATCGCCCCAATTTTCGGTCGTTCCTCGGCAGCCAGTTGCCCCATACTCCGCAACAGCGCCCCCAGTTGACCCTTTTTCCCTAGGTAGCTGACTCTCAGTTCCTCTAGACGTTCTAGCGTATCAGCGGCGGCGATCGCTTTTTTTCCTTCTTCTCGCAGTTCTAAAAGTTGAGCCTCTAAACTGTTAGTCATTAGTTATTAGTCATTAGTCATTAGTCACTAGTCCAAGGCTTTGGGCTACTGGACAAATGACATTTAGTAATATGCCATTAATTTGTCACGCGACAGTAGTATAGCCCAAACTTCTTTTTACCAGTTTAGCGGCTTTGGAGAACTCCACAACGCACAAGAAATGACTCTAAATTTTAAATTTCAGTGTAGCGAGTGCCTTCTGGTCTTGACACTTAAGTCGTCACTAATGACTAATGATCAATAACCAATAACCAATGTTTATGAAAATACTAATTAGCAACGATGATGGTATTTCTGCCCTAGGTATTCGTACTCTGGCAAATACTTTGGCTCAAGCAGGTCATGATATCAGTGTCGTTTGTCCGGATCGCGAGCGATCGGCAACTGGACATGGCTTAACGATGCACCAACCAATTCGCGCCGAAATGGTTGAGTCGATTTTTCATCCTGCTGTCAAAGCTTGGGCTTGTGATGGGACTCCCTCAGATTGTGTGAAGTTGGCGCTGTGGGCTTTGTTGGATTCTCCACCAGATTTAGTTCTGTCTGGAATTAATCATGGTGCTAATTTAGGAACCGAAATTCTCTACTCTGGTACTGTTTCTGCGGCAATGGAAGGTTTGATTGAAGGTCTTCCCAGTGTAGCGCTCAGTCTTACCAGTCATACTAGCAAAGACTTTCAGCCTGCTGCTAACTTTGCCAAAATCCTGGTGGGGCAACTGGCACAAAACCCTTTACCAGACTTGATGTTACTTAACGTAAATATCCCTGCTGTTAAATGGGAAGAAATTGCAGGAGTGGCTTTCACCCGTCAAGGAGTGCGGCGTTACGTAGATGTGTTTGATAAGCGAGTAGACCCCCGTGGTAAAACATACTACTGGTTAACGGGAGAAGTTTTAGAAGATGTGGAACCGACCCTAGATTTCAATATTCCCCAAAATATACCTATAGACGTACATGTCATCCGTAAAAACTACATCAGTATAACGCCCTTGCAATACAATCTTACTTATGCCAATGGTTTGAAGAAATTATCTCAATGGAACTTTAAGTTTCTGTAAAGTCTTTTCGGTATGGAGGCGATTATATCAAGGGTTCATAAATGCATGACAGGAAAATATAGGTTATAAAGTAGGAGCGCTATTGAAGCTCAGCCATACGCAAACTTTCGGAAAATCTGAGACTGCCGTCTAAACAATTTTTGATATATGAAGACAAAAGCAACCTTAAACAAGGTATGCTGTTTTACCAAGAAATTCCTCTACCATCAAAAGCCGTGAGACAGCATAAACTTAACAAAATTAAGTCACCATTTTTTGTATTGATTGCCCGGTGAGTCCAGCAAGCAACACCCATGTCTAGGATAGAAAATCAATTTACCGTGCATTTTTGGGGCGTTCGCGGCAGTATTCCCTGTCCGGGATCACACACCGTCCGTTATGGCGGGAATACCCCTTGCGTTGAAATGCAAGTGGGCGGCAAACGCTTAATTTTTGATGGAGGCACAGGACTGCATGTTTTAGGGCAATCTTTGTTGCCTAGTATGCCGATAGAGGCTAATATTTTCTTCACCCACTCCCACTGGGATCATATGCAGGGGTTCCCCTTCTTTTCCCCAGGGTTTATCAAGGGAAACATTTTTCATATTCACGGTGCGATCGCTCCCGATGGTTCAACCATTGAACAACGTCTCAATGACCAGATGCTGCACCCAAATTTTCCCGTTCCCTTGCAGATCATGCAGGCAAATTTAGATTTCCACAACGTTATACCAGGGCAAGCGATTCACATTCATGACATTACTGTAGAAACAGCTCCACTGAACCATCCAGGTGAAGCTATAGGCTACAGAATTAACTGGCGTGGTGGCGCTGCTGCTTACATTACTGATACTGAACATTATCCTGACAGGCTAGATGAAAACGTTTTATGGTTAGCTCGTAACGCCGACATCCTCATTTACGATTCCACCTACACTGATGATGAGTATAATTGTCCAACCAAGCCTAAAATTGGTTGGGGACATTCTACATGGCAAGAAGCTGTTAAGGTAGCCAAAGCCGCTAATGTCAAAACTCTGGTGATTTTTCACCACGATCCATCGCATGATGATGAGTTTTTGGATCGTGTCGGACAAGAAGCAGCACAAAAATTTCCTGGTGCTATTATGGCACGTGAAGGAATGGTACTCCAAGTACCTGTACCATTTCCTTTATCAGAATCTTTTTCTGTTAGTAAGTTTTCTGCTTATAGCTTGCAGTCGGAGCAACTTTAGATTTTGGATTAGATTGGTGATTAGGAGCTTTCAGCAGTCAGCACACAGGAAGTTCTGAGCAATGAGTTCTGAGTGGAGTGACTTGTTATCCTACTTATGACTGGTTACTAGGTACTTACAACTGTGCTAGCTGATAGCTGTAGACCCGGAAGGGCTTTCCCTAGGGTTCGCTTGAAGCTACAAAATCTTAAATCCCAGAATCGACGTGCTAAATTTGTCTCAAAATGGGTGTTCTGTGTGGGTTACTTCTTCGACTGAATTGGCTCTAACTCCAACTTTTGTTGCTCTTGGCAAATTTGACGGCGTACATCTTGGTCATCAAAGGGTTATTCAACCTATATTGCCCCCCACGAGGACAGAAGAGGACGCGGGGACACGGGGAGACGGCGACACGGGGAAAGTTCATGAAAAACTCTCCGCGTCAGAACGTCTCCCAGTTTCCGCGTCATCTCAAACTCCACACGTCTACTCGACGGTTGTCACCTTTGATCCGCATCCACAAGAATTTTTTACTGGGCAACCCCGTACTTGGTTAACGCCACTGGATGAAAAAATCCATGCCTTGCGATCGCTGGGAGTAGAACAACTCGTACTACTACCCTTTGGCAAAGAATTATCTGCTTTAACTCCTGAAGAGTTTGTACAAAAGATTCTCGTGGAACAACTGCAAGCTGCACGAATTAGCGTCGGGCAAGATTTTTGCTTTGGTTCCAACCGCACTGGTACTGCTAAGGATTTGCAATTGCTCGCCGCCAAGTACGGCATTCCCGTTACCATTGTTCCTCTAGAAACTTGTGGAGCTCATGAGTCCACAGATAGCAGTGAAGCGAGCGCTGTTTCGAGCCAGGAAACTCGCATCAGCACTTCACTGATCCGGCAACTGTTACAAAGTGGCGACATCGAACAGGCAAACCAACTCTTAGGACGTGCATACACTCTCATTGGAACTGTCGTCAAAGGTCAACAACTGGGCAGAACTATTGGCTTTCCCACAGCCAACTTAGAAATACCAAAAGACAAGTTTTTGCCCCGCCAAGGTGTTTACGCTGTTCGTGTTTTTGCCGTGGGTGAGACACTAGATACTCCTGAGAATAGTTACTTAGGCGTAATGAATATAGGTCATCGCCCAACGGTAAATGGTATGTATCAATCTGTAGAAGTCCATTTGTTCGATTGGTCTGGTGATTTGTATGGCAAAAAGCTGATGGTGCAGCTAGAAAGATTTTTGCGACCCGAACAAAAATTTTCTTCTCTAGAAGCCCTAAAAACACAAATTCAACAAGATTGCGCTGTCGCCAGAGCTTTTTTTAGTGCCGGGTGTTAGTTTATCTCTGCTGAGGGAATACTAATCAAGGGAATGGGGCATGGGGAATGGAAAATTATTCCCTACTCCCCATTTTCTATTCTCTAATTAATGAGTGCATGAGAGAAAAAATTGACGCTTTGACACAAAACCTGGCTCTTACTATTGTTGGGAAAAGCGAGACAATACGTTTAGTGCTAGTTGCGAGAGTTAGCTGGCGGTCATGCTCTACTAGAAGATGTTCCTGGGGTGCTTTGATTAATCCGAGTAAGAGGAAAGCTGCTTATCGTTGACTGATACAATTTTATCCAACCGAATTTCAGTCCCATCCTTTAGCTTGAGAAAATCAGCTTTATTTGCAGCGTAAACATCGACAATCAAACCTTGCACTTCCACTAACTCATTCGCTGCATTCGAGTAAACAATTCGGCATTCCTGGCGCAACGTCGCCAATGCTTCTAATTCATCATGAAAGTCACAACTAACCGGGATATACGCATCCATTGCCCTTCAGTTCCTGCATATTCATACAACTGTAGTTTAACTCTTCTTAATAGAAGCATCTGTGTGCAATCCTCAGAGATAAGCAACTATTGCACACGGGAACTTACGCTTTGGGAGATTTGCCCTCCTGGGCGGTTGGTGTAAACCTGCTGTCTAGTGGCGAGCCGTTGAGCAAAGAATCCCCTGGCTTTACGAACTTCGGAGCGTAGCGAGATTTGTTCAGCCAGGGGAGTGTCAAGCCCGCATCCCCACCATCACCAAGTTCAGCAATTCTTCCGCAAATCCATCGTCCAACGGCGCATGCTTCAGTAATAAGCGATACCAAACAGGACCATAAATCGCATCAATCACCAATTCCAAATTCAAGTCTGGGTGTAGTTCACCGCGTGCTATTCCCCGCTCTAAAATCCTACGCGTAGCTTCTGTGCGACTTTCAAGAAACTGTTCGCGAAACGCTTGAGCGATATTCGGGTCTGTTTGCGCTTCAGCAATCAGCCCGGTGACAGCAGCACCCGCTGTCGTTTTTGTCAACATTGTAAAAAGTTGTCGCAGAATTTGGCACAAGTCTTTTTTAACCGAACCTGTATCGGGTGTAGGAAGATTCTGCGCGGCTTGGGATGCATATGCTTCCATAATCACTGCGGCTTTGGAAGACCACCACCGGTAAATAGTTTGTTTTCCCACGCCTGCACGGGCGGCGATCGCCTCAATACAAAGTGCGCCATACCCTTTCTCCTGCAATAACTCAGCCGCCGCCTTAAGAATAGCTTCATGGGAACGTTGATTTCGCCTACGATTTGAAGGTACTTTCGGGGGAGATAGCGTTTGAGTTTCCTTGTTTTCTATTTTTTGTGGCATGGGTGCAGGCTCTAGACTTATTTCATATTTTTATTTTAAGCGATACGATACGACTTGTCTCATATAAATCAGACGATACGGTTCGTACAAATTCAGAAGATGAAAGTTGTAGCAATGAGATACGAACAAGAATTGAATAAATTTCGCAAGAATATGCAAGATTACACTTACTGCGATTCCGTAAAATACTAACGCTTCCCAAACACAGAGAATTTTTATGACAAATTCTTCTCAGGCACGAGTATGGTTGATTACTGGTAGCTCAACTGGTTTTGGTCGGACGTTGGCAGAAGCAGTGCTAGAGCAGGGTGAGACAGTGGTGCTAACGGCACGGAACCCGCAGCAGGTAGAAGATTTAACAGCAAAGTTTCCGGATCGTACTTTGGCGCAGCGGTTGGATGTGACGAACCCGAAGGAGGTGCGGGAAGTGGTGAAACAGGCGAGCCTGCTTTGCAGGAGCTTCGCTAACGCCACCTTTGGACGCATTGATGTTTTGGTCAACAATGCCGGATATGGGACGCTAGGGGCAATTGAAGAAGCCAGCGATGAGGAGATTCGCCGTCAATTTGAAACTAACGTTTTCGGCGCACTTGACCTAACACGGGTAGTGTTGCCTCATTTGCGACAGCAGCGTAGTGGGCATATTATCAATTTCTCCTCAGTGGGAGGCTTTGTATCTTTTCCTGGTTCAGGAATTTATTGCAGTACTAAATTTGCCCTAGAAGGGATTTCCGAAGCATTAGCCCAAGAAGTTGCGCCTCTTGGTATCAAAGTCATAATAGTTGAGCCTGGTGCGTTCCGTACTGATTTTAGCGGACGTTCTCTTGTCGTCTCTGACACCCAAATTGCGGACTATGAACCAGTGATTGGTCAGTACCGCCAGTGGGTGCAGGATATTGATGGTCAGCAACCAGGAGATCCTAAAAAAGCTGCTTCGGCAATCATTCAATCTGTTAACAGCGATAATCCTCCATTGAGATTGGCGCTTGGGGCAGATGCTGTAAATGCGATCGATGCCAAGCTTAAATCCGTCAAAGCCGAATTAGATGCATGGAAACAAGTTGCTGTTGATACTGCCTTTGAGGGAGTTACGGTGAGTGCAATAGGTAAATAAATGCCAGGGTGTGCTTGCCCGCTTATTACTCACCTTCCCTAGACTAGCTTGTTTATGTTTCAGTCAATAACTCAATCTAAACCTGTTGCCTTAATTCTCGGTGCAACTGGCAGAACAGGTTCTTACTTAGTCAACCTGCTAGAAAAAGACAGTGGTCCAGACAATCTTGAGATTCGGGTTGCAGTTCGCAAACCCGAACAGGCTGAAACTTTCACAAAACGGGGTATTCCAACTGTACATCTTGACCTTGATGACCTCTCAACCTATGAAAGCGCATTGCAAGGTGTACAGCGTCTATTTATGATTACTGGATACACCGTGGATATGCTCAGCCAAGGCAAAAACCTGACTGATGCTGCCAAAAATGCAGGCGTTGACTATATCGTTCATGTTGGCACCTTCCACCAACCAGGTCGCCCCCAAACAAAACTCATTCGCCATTACATCTGGCATCAACTTATCGAAACGTACATAGAAGCCAGCGGTATTGCTTGGACTCACTTGCACCCCAATGCATTCATGCAAAACTTCTTCGGTGCAGTGCAGGATGGCAAACTTCGTATGTTCTTTGGTCATGAACGCGTGGGATTAGTGGATTGTTATGACCTTGCTCGTGTTGCTGCTGCTGCGCTACGTCACCCGCAAAAACACGCAGGAGGACGATATTTTCTGAGTGTGGAAGCGCTGACGATGACGGAAGCTGCACAAATCCTTTCGGAAGAACTGGGCAAACCCATCACCTACGAACCATTACCCGCCTCGGATTTGCGAAAGTTACCCCTTGGTGAAGCAATGGAACCCGCCTATTTTGAGTGCATTGTCCGTCAGATGGAACTGCTTCAAGCTGGACAACTCCCTGACTTTGCGGATGTTTACGACAATATCCCAGAAATTATCGGAGAACAACCAACAGCTTTTCGTGAATTTGTCAGAAATAATCTGGCTCTGTTTGAGGCTGCGTAAGTTGATTAACAAAGAAGGGACAAAAAAAATCATGAACTCAACTTTGACACAGTTTTCAATTGGCTAAAATACAAGTTAGCTGTAAGGGCACAGCATTGCTGTGCCCCTACCATTTCCTTTGTACTTTATGCCTCAATACGGTTGCTGTTAAGGATTATTGGTGATAGCGAAGCGTGGCACGAATGTGCCATAGATTCCATAGGTGTAGAGACGTTGCATGCAACGTCTCTACATTGAGGTCTTGATAACGGTTTTGATCTTATCACCAACCGTATTGGTTTATGGTTTTAAAAGCGCTGTAATTACAAATTATTAATTATTTGCAACGACTTGCTGTTGCTGTTGTTGATTTTGCAAAGCTGCATACAGCCTGTTCAGTGCATTCACGTAAGCCTGCGCTGATGCCACAATGATATCTGTGTTTGCCGCATGACCGGAAAACACTCTACCTTCATATTTAAGACGGATAGTCACTTCCCCAATAGCGTCAATTCCTGCTGTGACTGACTGTACAGAAAACTCAATCAATTGGTTCGGTACATTAACGACACGGTTGATGGCTTTATAAACCGCATCTACTGGTCCTGTACCAATCGCTGCATCAATCAATTCTTCTCCTTCTGGAGTCCGGAGTGTAACTGTTGCGGTAGGACGGGCGTTGCTACCGCAGGAAACTTGCACTAATTCCAAACGGAACAAATCGGGAGCTTGTTGAATTTCATCATTAACAATGGCTTCCAAATCCCAATCGGAAATTTCTTTCTTTTTATCCGCTACTTCTTTGAATCTAACAAATGCTTTATTTAATTCAGTTTCTGTTAGTTCATAACCCAATTCTTTCAAGCGAGTCCGGAAAGCATTTCTTCCTGAATGTTTGCCCAAAACAATTTGATTTTCTGTTAATCCAATGAGTTGGGCATCCATTATTTCATAGGTGAGCTTATTTTTCAGCACACCGTCTTGGTGAATTCCAGATTCGTGAGCAAAAGCGTTCGCCCCGACAATTGCTTTATTTGGTTGGACTAGCATTCCTGTCAAGCTAGAAACTTGACGCGATGTTTTGTAAATTTGTCTGGTATCAATATTTGTTAAAGGTTCTTCCGAATCAATTGAACGTCCTAAGAAGGGGTTGAAATATTGCCGCCGGACGTGCAAAGCCATGACCAATTCTTCTAATGCCGCATTTCCTGCACGTTCACCAATACCATTGATAGTACACTCTAACTGCCTCGCGCCATTTTTTACAGCCTCTAAGAAGTTAGCAACTGCCAAGCCTAAATCATTATGTCCATGAACAGAAATAATTGCTTGATCAATGTTAGGAACGTTTTCTTTAATGCCTTTGATAAGCGCTCCAAATTCACTTGGGGTGGTATAACCCACGGTATCAGGAATATTAACTGTTGTTGCTCCGGCGGCGATCGCTCGCTCTAATACTTGATAAAGAAACTCTGGATCGGAACGTCCAGCATCTTCCGGAGAAAATTCTACATTATCAGTGAAGGTTTTGGCGTAAGCCACCATTTCTTCAGCGATCGCCACAACTTCTGATTTTGTCTTTTTCAGCTTGTACTTGAGGTGAATATCGCTTGTTGCAATAAAGGTGTGAATTCTCCCTTTTGCGGCTGGCTTAATTGCTTGGGCTGCCGTTTTGATATCTTCTTGTCGCGCTCTTGCCAAAGAGCAAATTACTGGACCATCTTCTGTCCCCACAATTTGGGCAATCTTGCTCACAGCCTCAAAATCTCCAGGGCTAGCAAAGGCAAAGCCTGCCTCAATGATATCTACACCCAAACGCGCCAGTTGCTTGGCGATAGTGAGTTTTTCATCTATATTCAGTGTTGCTCCCGGACACTGCTCGCCATCTCGAAGTGTCGTGTCAAAGATGATTATTCTCTCTGGTTTGGTATTCATTTGCAGCTTGTTGTTGAGTTTTTACTTGTGACTTAAAATACCTTCTACCTTAATTTTTTTGCGCTTAACTTTGTAAATAATTGCTAAGATTACTAAGAATCTACTTTTTCTATTCGATCCCGAATATCATTCAAATCTATATATCTATCAGTAGCATTACGTAGTTCTCTAGCTATCATTCCTTCTGTTGATACTACTGTAATATGGGTATTTTTTGAACGTAACAGTTCTATTGCTCTTTCAAAATCTCCATCTCCACTAAATAAAACAACTCTGTCGTACTGGTCTACTGTATTAAACATATCTACAACAATTTCTATATCTAAATTAGCTTTTTGCGAGTAACGACCAGATGAATCATCATAATATTCTTTTAAAATTTTAGTTCTGACTGTATAACCTAAACTAATTAGAGCATCTCTAAATCCTCGCTGATCCTGTGGGTCTTTTAAGCCAGTGTACCAGAAAGCATTGATTAACGTTGTTTCTGATTGTTCGTGTCTAAAATATTCTAAGACTCTTCGTGGGTCAAAAAACCAGCCATTTTTTTGTTGAGCATAGAACATATTGTTTCCGTCTACAAAAATAGACAGACGATTCATCGGAGAACCCATAGTAAAGTTACACCTAATAATATAAAAAGAATTTAGATTGAACAATAGATTATAGCAATTATAAAATAATAAGTTTGCTAATCTCTATAAATTATCTTGTCATATATAGCTTTTATCTAACCTCTCACATATCAGAAAATTAACTCAAACATGATAAGTCGTAGCTCTCCTCCTCTCTAATAGTGCTAACTTTTTTCCCTCTTAGCGCAGTCTGCTGCCCCTGTGATCAAAATCTACCAATAAAATTGACTAATTAACAGCATTCTTAGCTCCGTACCAGTCAACTTTACTCCTAAAGAGGTATGGAATAGGTCAACGATAGGGTACAAGCGATTGTGCAGAACACCCGCCTAAGTGCAAAGCCCACGCACGCTCTGGTTCGGCGATACTCCAAAGGGCGATAGCAATCGTAGCGCAGTACCTTTAAAGGCAATCGCACATTTATAAATTTTCTTAACAACAGTAGGATGCAACAGAGCGTTCGTAACGGTTGCACAAAGCGTCTGTTGTAGAGTTCCACAAGAATTCTTCAAAGCGGTCGATTTGGTGAGCCTACCGTTTCATCGCGCGTACTGAAAAACTGCGGTGCCTCATTACCAGTTAACTGGTAAGAAGTCCACGACCTTGACGTAAGATGCCCCGAAAGTACTGGTATACAAAAATCACAATCTTTCATAGGGCATCAAAAGGAGGCTGGCAGATTTTTCGCTCGTTTTTACCCAACCCTACTTTACCCTACTCTGCGAGAAACCCCTATCGTGGCACTTTGCTTTTTTAAAAAGCGTACCCTTTAGGTAAAATAAGAGTGCTCCTGTGATGGTATAATCAACTAGCCGTAATTTGTTTGTCCGTCAGGCAAGTGGTTAGGTAGTGTCTGTTGTTGCGTACCTTATTATGTCATACCCTACTCTCCCTTTTCGGAAGCAGACCTTTCGGTATTTACAGGGTTTTATGACAATACGAGGTTCTACGACAAGACGCTCTGCAAATGATACTTGCAAGGTTTTTTGCTCTGTAGCAAACTTGTTCATCCCATCTGCGGCAATGAATGAACAATTCAAAGGCTGTTGTCAACTCCCACTTAAGAGGAGCCACCTTCGGTGCATTTACGGCGACATCTACCGTGTAAGGTAAGTGCTTTACTCATCTGGGGAGCGTGAAAGTCTAAACTTCTGAGCAATCAGTCCCGAGTCACTTTTTCCAAATTTTCTGCATACTACTAAGCACTAAACACTCAGCACTCGGTACTCAAAACTGTTTCCGGACATTTGGGGAGTCATACAAAATACTTTACAAATGTATAAGTTTTTCATTTGAATCTAATTTCAACTGTGTGGCACTTCAAGAGTGTGTAAATAAATAAAGGCGTTGAACGTAAATTAATCACTAATATAATATGGCAGAAGAACCTACATCTACATTAACCAAAAAAAACGTCTCTGCTGCCAATCGACCGTCAAAGAACGTTACGAAAGCGACTTCGACGGTATCGGCACGTCGCTCAAAGAGATTGGCTCGCTTGGGTCATTTACTGGCTAGTGTTTCAGCAGTAGGTGCAGCACTACTGGCAACTTCTGGTGTGAACTTGGCTAAATTCATGGAAAGTCAAGCTCAAAGCACATTTTATCTATTACAGGGATCCGTAGATGCTCCAAAAGATATTGTGATTTTGGCAATAGATGAACAGTCTATATCAGTAGGTGAGCAGTACTATAAAACAGATCCAAAAGAGTATGCTTTCTTTGAACCGCTGCAAGCTTTTCCCTTTAAACGTGCTGCATACGCCCAAGTTATTGAGAAGTTGATCAACGCAGGGGCACGTTCTGTAGCCTTGGATATAGTTTTTGATACGCCAAGTAGTTACGGACCGCAGGACGATGAAAAGTTGCGCTCCTCATTACAACGCTATGGAAGCCAAGTGACTCTGGCTGCACTCTACGAAAATTCTGAAACACCCCAAGGCATCGTCATGCAATTGACACAGCCCCAGCAGATGTTCCGCACTGGGTCTGTTGCCATTGGTTCTGTAAATTTCCCTCTAGAGGTAGATGGCAAAATTCACAGACTATCTGGTGAGTATTCCAAGGTTGTAGGTGAAGATGCTTTAACAGTGAAAATGCTTTCTTTTGATGAAGCAGCTTTGAGAGCAGCCCAAGTGAATTATCCACCACCAAAGGGCGATCGCATACATTTTTACGGATCAGCAGGGACATTTGAGCAAATTCCCTTTTGGTACGTTCTCGATCCGGAAAACTGGAACACCTATTTGGAGCAGGGAAAGTTTTTTAAGGACAAAATTGTGCTGATTGGAGCAACAGCTAAGACAGGTCAGGGGGACGATTATCATCAAGTAGCTGCTATTAACAGTTGGTGGCATCCAGAGCGAATGTCAGGGGTGGAAGTTCACGCCCATGCGATCGCAACTTTAATGCAAAATAAAGCGATCGCCGAAGCAATTAAGAGTCCACAAGGGCGCGGTTTATTTGTGCTTTTTTTAGTTAGTGGATCTGCAGTTATAGTTGGCTTAAGAAAAAGAGGTGTGACTAGATTTTTCTCTAGTATCGCCCTTGCCATCACTTGGGGAGGAATCAGCTATTTCACCTTTATCTACGGTTTGCTCATCTTGCCCACAGCTATACCTATGGTGGCGATCGCCACTATCGGGCTGTGTTACCTAGGAACAGAAATGGCTAGGGAGATCATCAGAAAAAGCCAATTGGTCGATATTTTTCAGAAATATTCCTCTCACCGTGTTGTCCAAGAGATTCTCAGCCAGCAGGACGAATTCAAAGACTTGCTACAGCAAAGGGAGATGGCAATATCAGGAAAAATCCTGGACGGACGCTACAGAATTGTTAAAGTTCTCGGTTCAGGTGGATTCAGCGAAACTTACATTGCTGAAGATACCAAACTTCCGGGCAACCCTTTGTGTGTTGTCAAGCAGTTAAAACCAGCTAATAGTAAACCAGATCAGTTAGCAGTAGCCAGGCGTTTATTTACTTCCGAAGCCCAAATACTCCAAAAAGTAGGAACTCACAAACAAATACCGCAGCTTTTAGCTTATTTTGAAGAGGAAGAAGAATTTTATTTAATTCAAGAATATATAGTTGGTCATGCTCTCAGCCAGGAAATGCCATCAGGTAAACGACTCGATGAAACAGCAGTCATCGGGATTTTACGGGACTTATTGCAAACATTGGCATTTGTCCACAACAATAGCGTCATTCACCGGGACATCAAACCCAGCAACATCATAAGACGAGAGTCAGACGGCAAGCTGGTACTCATTGACTTTGGTGCCGTTAAAGAAGTCACTACACAAGTGGTGGATAATTCAGAGCAAACACCCTTTACTATTGGGATTGGTACTAGGGGTTATGCACCTAGCGAGCAGTGCTACGGACGTCCACAATATAGTAGTGATATCTATGCAGTTGGCATGATTGGTATAAAAGCCTTAACTGGCATGGCTCCCCACGAGATAGAAAGAGATGCTAATGGAGAACTGAAATGGGTTGACAAGGCATACGTGAGCCACTCCTTATCCAACATTCTCAGTAAAATGGTGCGGGAAGACTTCCAACAACGTTATCAATCTGCATCTGCGGCTCTTGAGGCGTTGCAAGAGTTAGTTGGTGACAACACGCAAACTTTGCCCAAAGACGACTCATCACTCAATACTGTTTCTTTAGAAGAGCCAGATATTGCCACCACACCTTGGACAGGAATATCTGAGAACACTGCACAAACTTCCTCCACATCTATACTGCCAACTTATTATAAAAATTCGATAAAAGACCGCAAGGATTTTCCTCCCTCTACCAAGTAGGGCAAAAATAGGGCGTTGCAAAATTGAAGAAGAATGCAGAACACAGCTTGGGCAATGAACTCATTGGTTTCAATACCACCAACTATAATTCCCAAGTCGAAGATTCTTCTGATTTTTGACAACTGATTTCTGAGTTCTTAGTCAATTTTTTTGAATATAAAACCACAGATAAATTATCTCTATTTGTCTGCATCCAATGCTTTGTACATCTGCGGTTCCAAATAGCCTATTATATTATGTCCGCCTAATTACTTATAATTCCTGCTTTACCTCACCCCAACCCTCTCCGCAAGGTCGGAGAGGGAGGAGCAACGTAAAAATGGGATTTTTGACACTCCCCGCCCTACAAGGGCGAGGATTCTTCATTCAACGTCACAACTTGCTCCTATAGGTTTTCACCTACAAAAGTATTGGTCACAACTCCTGAAGCGTTAATTCGGGAGTGCCCCTCCCTACTCCTTTTTTACCTTGGCGCGTTATTTTTCCTTTAAGCTTTCACAAGCTGCTAAAGCGTTAGCTTTGCTTACGTGATACTATTCTTATTTGTATCTATTCCGTTGCTTGGTTATACTTAAAAGCATTTGTTCTGTATTAAATTGTCTGACTCTTAATCGTGTTTGTCAATAAAGCCGTCCTGGAAGGACGGGGTTTTAGACCCAAAATTTTGATAAGCCTCTCCCCTACAAGGGGAGAGGAATGGAAGCGGGGTCAAATTAGGATACATCGAACTCACGTTAATATTACGAAGTCGATTTCATGTGCTAGGTATGACCGGAGTTGGCTGTAAAGGTTGACTATTTGTAGCTGGCGCTGATGACGGGTTTGCCGGAGTAGGTGGTGTCACTGGCGGTGTTGTGACTGGCGCTGGTGGCGGGTTAGCAGGAGTAGGTGGTGTCACTGTTGATGTTGGCGGTGGTGTGACTGGCGCTGGTGGCGGGTTAGCAGGAGTAGGTGGTGTCACTGTTGATGTTGGCGGTGGTGTGACTGGCGCTGGTGGCGGGTTAGCAGGAGTAGGTGGTGTCACTGTTGATGTTGGCGGTGGTGTGACTGGCGCTGGTGACGGGTTAGCAGGAGTAGGTGGTGTCACTGTTGATGTTGGCGGTGTTGTCACTGGCGCTGGTGACGGGTTAGCAGGAGTAGGTGGTGTCACTGGTGGTGTGACGACTGGTGGTGTGACGACTGGTGGCTGCGGTGTGACGACTGGTGGCTGCGGTGTGACGACTGGTGGCTGCGGTGTGACGACTGGTGGCTGCGGTATGACGACTGGTGGCTGCGGTGTAACGACTGGTGGCTGCGGTGTAACGACTGGTGGCTGCGGTGTAACGACTGGTGGCTGCGGTGTAACGACTGGTGGCTGCGGTGTAACGACTGGTGGCTGCGGTGTGACGACTGGTGGCTGCGGTGTGACGACTGGTGGCTGCGGTGTGACGACTGGTGGCTGCGGTGTAACGACTGGTGGCTGCGGTGTAACGACTGGTGGCTGCGGTGGATTGGGATTTTTTTTATCTGTATTGTCAGATTGTGCAGCAGTATTTGATATGACTTGTCCTGTATCCAGCAAGGTGCTAACTGGGGAATTGTCTCTAATAATGTTCGGACTGGGTGAATTTGGGGAAGTCGTAGTTGGGTTTACCAAAGATGGGTTTTTAACAATATCTTGACCAGTTAGTGGCGATTGTGCGGCGACAGCTGCAGCAGTTTCGGCTTGAACGCTGGCGATCGCCGGATCTGAACTCGGTACACCCTGTTTTAAAGTCAGATCTAGCCCCTTAACCAGGTCACCCGTTTCATAAAAAGTTCTCAGATCAAAATCGTATAAGCCCTTAAATTTACCTTTAACTATAACTATCACTTGCCCTGCTTGTAGCTCCTGATTTTGAGAAGCATCGTTGTTAGAAACTTGAATGCCACTGTTTGTCAATGCGCCGACAAGCGTAGTGTCAGTTTTCTCGTCGTAGCGTACAAATAATGCTGAACCGCGAATTGCTGCTGCTGCATTTGGCGTATTTATACGTGTTTGCCCCCTTCCTGGTGGGATGAGCAGCAACACTGTCCCAGTCGTCAGTTTGAAATTTCTTGTCTTCGGTAAGAATCGAAAGACTGCCTGTTCTCCTATCCGAGCCAAAGAACCGTCGTTAAAACGCAAGTCTGCCAAGGCAGAACGACCAGTGGATAACCCATCCCCAGGACTCATGGCATCCGATTTGCGTGCCGGACGATTCGGTTGCTTTTGCGGCATCAGTTGTACTAAGTTGCGGAGATTCTGAATGACAGCAAGAGTCAGAGGAGTTGTAGCATCTGCCCGGTTTGGCACTGGCAGCACAACAGCTCCCCATAAACTAATCACTACGAGTAGAAAAAACTTGCGAAACATAGTTTGGAGCCTCGGATAATTTCATTGATACCAAACCAGTTGAGAACAGGTTCTGATGTTTACGGTTTAAGCCTGTTATCTGTTATAACAAGTTTATTTACATACGTAAAATTGCTTAAACTGTACTAATAATTATGTCTAGAAAAACCGTGATTCTACTGTAGATGCATGATTTAAGTTTCTTTTAAGAAAAATCAATTTTTTGGATACCATAGTATATACTTCATAATTTTTTTACTCTTTAAAAAAATTAGGTATATTTACCACATCTTGTGGCTAAAGTTTCTTAGAAATTTAATATTTCTTCTTGGAACTTTTAGCACAGTCCGTGAATCTACGTTTGCCAAAAAAGATTAAATATGCAACCCAAGGGCTGGATAAATTTGTTCTTTTGGATTGTATTAGCTTCTAGTAGTGCAAACTTGTTTTGCATCAAGAAGGTAGATGCGGCGCAGGCTGCGAATACAGACCTGTCAATTACTGAAGATGAACTAGTATCAACCATACCATCTTTAGGGGCTGCGTGGGTACTCGCTCAATTGTGCCAAGAGCGTGAGCAAAAAGCTTCTCGCCAAGAAGTACACAAAACAATTTTTGGTAAAGGAGCACCGGGAGAGTCACAGCGAAAAGAGGGCTTCTCTTCTAACTATTGTGGCTCCACAGTCTGCTTTGCAAGTGTTTATACTAAGAGCCCAAGTTTATATTCGCAGACTCCGCCAGATCAGACACCACCACCACCACCGGAACAAAATCCAGTCCCGCCACCACCCGAACAAAATATCACTCCACCACCACCTCCCCAACCCGCCCCAGCGCCACCAACACCACCACCTCCCCAACCCGCCCCAGCACCGCCAACACCACCACCTCCCCAACCTTCTGTACCGAATAACCCACCACAATTAGAAGGTCAGCCAGCCGATTTTCCCAATCCTCTCTCTCCACCCTTAGAGGAACGCTTGCAAGTACCTGAAATAGATAACGCACAAAGATTGCAAAGACTATTGCAACGGTTGCAAGAGAACAAGCAACCATCTAGCGAACCTAGCAATAGTGAACTAGGAAGACTGCTAGTGCGCGAACGACCACTAGAACAGCAACAACCCCCACCGCGTCCTGAACCTCAACCTAGACCTATAGGCAACTTACAGGCTCATGTTGGCTATTTCCATACGAATAACATTTTTTCCTCGAAAGTAAATCCAATAGAAGATGGCTTAATTTACTCTGGACTCACACTAGCCTCTGCGCCTTTGCCCTTAGGAAGCAAAACTTATTTGAATGCATCAATTGATGGCAACCTAATTCGTTATATAAATCAATCAAAATACAACTATAACCAAGTGAGATTCAACGTTGGTGTTTACCAGCAGCTATCTCCGCGAATGTACGGAGAAATTGGATGGAGCAATCAACAATTGTTCTATGCCAGAAATGGCAGTAACTTTGACGCAGGCGATCGCTTTTTGAATGAAAATTCTTTCCGTCTGTCTTTGGGACGACGAGATCCCCTCACACCCAGATTGATGTTAGATAGCTTCTACGAATTTCGTCTGAGTTTGACTGACCCTCCCAGTAAAGAAGAGAACCGCGATCGAATCATTCATTCTGCTTGGATTTCTTTGAACTACTACTTAAAACAATCCCTCCAAGTTGGACTTGACTACCAGTTTGGTTTCTCAGACTTTACCCGACGCCAAAGAGAAGACCTGTACCATCGGTTATATGGTCACTTAACTTACGGAATATCCAACTACACAAATCTTAGCTTGCAGGGAGGTCTTTCCATCGGTGGTTCAACTGACAGAAATATTGATTTTGATGGCTGGTTCTTCAGTGTTAATTACAATTTGGAATTAGGTCGATTTTGAAATGAGTCATGAGGGATTGCAAATTTACTCAGTTCTTAGTTGCTCGTCCCCAGTCGCTAGATAACTAATCCAGTCACTCCAGCTACCAGCATACAGTTTACCCGTGTGAATGCCAGCCATCTCTAAGGAAAGTAAATTCACACAAGCAGTGACGCCAGAACCGCAATAGACAAAAATTTCCTTTGGATTTTCCAATTCCAACCATCGCTCTTGTTGTTGTTGTTGTGCAAGTATATAGCCGGAGGAGTCTGTCACTTGCTGCCAAGGATAGTTTATAGCTCCAGGAATATGACCAGCGATTTTATCAATTGGTTCTGTTATCCCTAAATAACGCTCTCTTTCTCGTGAATCAACCAACGCTACCTCTTGTGAATCTTTGCGATTTTTCACTACCGAAATATCCACTACCATTTGTGGTTGTAGATTAGGGGTAAAAGTAGCCTGTTGAGTTTCAGGAATGACATTTGTCACGGGATATTCAGCTTTTTTCCAAGCAGAAAAGCCTCCATCCAGCACTGCTACTTGCTCATGTCCCAGGTAACGCAATAGCCACCACAAACGAGATGCAAATGCAAGGCGGGAGTCATCGTAAGCCACAACTAGAGTTTTTTGGGAATTCACCCCTATTGCTGATAACTTATCAGCTAATTCAATAGGGTTGGGTAAAGGATGCCTTCCTCCATGTTCTCCTACGGGACTGGAAAGATCCTGGTTCAAGTCTAAGTAATATGCTCCCTTGATGTGACTTTCTTGGTATTGCTGTCGTCCTAGTTGTGGCTCGGCGAGAGAAAAGCGACAATCCACTATAACAACTTGGGGTTCGTCAAGATGTTTAAATAACCACTCACAAGAAACAACGAAAGGGCTGTCAGTCATAAACTAAAGCTGCTAATTTGTAATTATTAGTTGTAGAGACGCGCTGAATGAAAGCGTCTGTACATTTGGAGCGTTGTTCCACTTTCTACTAATCCTTCGGGCGAGCCAGTTGCTTATCGGGGAAACCCCCAAGACTGAACTGCCTCACCACTAGCCAGTCCTTATGACTATGTCAGACTTAGACAATTTTACACCTGAGCCAACAGCAGATGGCTCGTTCACTTTTTTTTCTCATGAGTTTGGCGAGTCGTTCCACAGCCATTATGGAGCGCGTCAGGAGAGTTTTCTCAAGTTTGCTGGTCCTACTCAATTGGCATTAAGAGCAAACAAACCAACGTTGCGGCTATTGGATGTTTGTTATGGGCTGGGATACAATACAGCGGCTGCTTTACAAGCCATTTGGGCAGTCAATCCCAATTGTTATGTAGAAGTCATTGGTTTAGAAATGAATGCTGCTGTACCACAAGCTGCGATCGCCCATGACTTATTCGACAACTGGGGATACGAATATACCCAAATTTTGACTCAGTTAGCTTTTGAGCATCAAGTGTTGCAACACCGTCTCAAAGCAACCTTATTAATTGGCGATGCTAGAAACTCGATCTTGTTTGTGAACAACTCAGGTTTTCAGGCTGATGCAATTTTTCTCGATCCGTTTTCACCGCCTCATTGTCCTCAGTTATGGACTGTTGAATTTATCAAACAACTTTCTATGAGTTTAGATATATGTGGCTTACTTGCCACTTATTCCTGCGCTGCTGCTGTACGTACCGCTCTTTTAGCAGCTAGCCTAGAAATAGGCTCTACAGCACCAGTGGGAAGAAAGACACCTGGTACAGTAGCCGGACATCGAGGAGTAGGGGCAGTGGGGGAACTAGGGGAGCAAGGAATTTGTCCCTCATCTGTGCTTCCGCCGCTTTCTCAGGCTGAAGAGGAACATTTACTCACGCGTGCTGCCATTGCTTATCGCGATCCACAATTATGCGATACTGCTGATGTGATTTTGAGACGACGACAACAAGAGCAACAAGCCTCTTTCCTAGAGCCTACCTCTCGTTGGCGCAAAAGATGGTTATCGAAAAATCTACTAGAAATTTTGTAATATTTGTTACTATTTTTTCGGTGAATTCTATAATTTTGGGCAATAATTTTTTGTGATTCACATCACCTTATGATAAGTAAGTGGTCACTGCTATTTAGTGATAAGCGTAGTTTGATGGTTCGCATAAAGAGATCGGCAATGATGGATAACTAAATATCTCAGAATTACAACTTTAAACAAAATACACCTAAGTTTGATAGAAAATTCGGCAGTTAAAGATTTTTTTTGAATCTGATATGAATAAATCTCCGTAAAAAACCTGATTTCAGATTTGCAATTATTGCTTATCCCGGAAAAACAGGAAGGAAAATAGGGCAGCAATATTTCCAATGCTCTAAAAGTATAAAAATTATACTTTTTAGGCAAAAAAATAGAGAAAATTTGTGTAAAAGCTTTAAAAACAAAGGTATGCATAAAGTCAAGTACTCACAAGATGCTTGATGAAACCCACTGTTAACAATTTCTAAACTGGAGTAAGCTTGTGGTTGAATCGAAAAGCAAGTATACAAGCTCTAAAGATAATATTATTGGTTTCAACAACATCTTGGTCAGCAGAGATGCAGAAACTTATTCTTTGGATTTATCCAAGAAAGACATCATGCAACAAAAGACTGAAGTCGCGCCTTGTTTGATGAATAATCTTGTTAATTCTATTCATGATTTATTCGTCTCTAAAAGGGTACAAGCCGAAGATCCGATAGTGAATGAGTTTGATTGTGATGCGCCTAAAATTTTAGTGGTGGATGACCATGGAGCCTGTCGGATGGCTACTGTCGCCGTTTTAGCTATGGAAGGTTACGAAGTCATAGAAGCAGACAGTGGAATTACTGCTATGGAACAGGTAGCACAGAAAGCACCAGACCTGATTGTACTGGATGTAATGATGCCAGAAATGGATGGATTTCAGGTGTGCCAGTTGCTTAAGCAGAATGAACATACCAGACTCATCCCAATAATTTTCATTACTGGTTTAAATGACAAGCGATCGCGCATTCGAGGAATTGAAGTTGGGGCAGATGATTTCCTCAGTAAACCTTTTGATCGTTTGGAGTTGACGGCGCGGGTAAAATCTTTGGTGACACAAAAGCGTCTGAATGAAGAGTTAGACCACACTGAACAAGTGCTGTTTTCTATAGCAAGGGCAATTGAAAGCCGTGATCCCAAAACTGGCGATCACTGTGAACGGCTGGTGAAGTTCGGCAAAGCTTTTGGTGAATATCTCAATCTCACACACAACCAAATTCGGGATTTGATGTGGGGGGGTTATCTGCATGACATCGGCAAAGTGGCTATTCCGGACGCAGTGCTGCTGAAAACAGGCAAATTCACGGCACAAGAATGGGATATTATGAAGCAACACGTTTTGATTGGAGAAAAAATCTGCCAGCCACTACGCAACATACGAGGTGTGATTCCTATTATCCGCCACCATCATGAGCGTTGGGACGGTTCTGGATACCCTGATGGGCTTGTAGGAGAAGACATTCCTTATCTAGCGCAAGTATTTCAAATAATGGATATTTTTGATGCTCTGATCAGCGAACGACCCTACAAAAGAGCTTTGACACTAGAAGAAGCGTTGACTGTGATGGCGGAAGAAACAGCTTTAGGATGGCGTAATCCTAAACTCATGCAGGAGTTTACAGAGTTTATTTCTTCTTTTCAAGATTGGCAATTATGGGTGAGTTAGGTTTTGAGTTTCTGAGCGCGTTAGTATAAATTGAGCCTACACTCAAAGCGAGCAGGCGCATTCAAAGCAATTCACTCATAGCTAAATTATGGTTGTTGTAGCAATTCTGGCGGCGGGACGTGGAACACGTATGAAATCAAACCTGCCCAAGGTTTTACATTCTTTGGGTGGGCGATCGCTCATTGGACGAGTTATCGACAGTGTCAAACCGCTTTCGCCGACTCGACAGATGGTGATTGTTGGGTATCAAGCTGTTGAAGTGCAAGCAGCCATGCAGTCAATTCCAGATTTGGAGTTTGTGGAACAGACTGTGCAACTGGGGACAGGTCATGCTATCCAGCAATTACTCCCCCACCTTGAAGGCTACACAGGCGATTTGCTTGTATTATACGGCGATGTCCCTTTGCTTCGCACAGAAACTCTGAAAAATTTGTTGCAAACTCATACTCAGCACCAAAACGCCGCCACTATCCTCACCGCACACTTAGATAATCCCAAAGGCTACGGACGCGTTTTTTGTAATAGTGACAATATTGTGCAACAAATTGTTGAAGATCGAGATTGCACACCGAGTC
Organism: Scytonema sp. HK-05; assembly: GCF_963872035.1. Lineage (NCBI taxonomy): Bacteria > Bacillati > Cyanobacteriota > Cyanophyceae > Nostocales > Scytonemataceae > Scytonema > Scytonema sp. HK-05. The sequence goes on along the minus strand of NZ_CAWMYC010000125.1, from coordinate 138,939 downwards.
AAAAACAAAATAACCGCATTAATGCTGGAATTTACTGCTTCCGTTGGCAGGATTTGGCAAAAGTTCTACCTCATTTACAAGCAAATAATTCTCAGAAAGAATACTACCTCACAGATGCCGTCAGTCAAATAGAACCAGTGATGGCGGTGGATCTGGAGGATGACCAAGAAATTCTGGGCATTAATGACCGTTTGCAACTGGCAACAGCATACGAGATTTTGCAAACGCGAGTCAAAGAAAAATGGATGACAGCAGGTGTCACCCTTATAGACCCGGCAAGTATTACAATTGATGACACGGTAGAAATCGAGCCGGATGTGATTATCGAACCCCAAACTCATTTGCGGGGTAATACAGTGATTCAGACAGGAAGTCGCATCGGACCGGGAAGTTTAATTGAAAATAGCCAGATAGGTGAAAATGTCACGGTGCTGTATTCAGTAGTGAAAAATAGCATCGTGCAGACAGGAACCCAAGTTGGTCCCTATACTCATTTGCGCGGTGATGTGGAAGTGGGTGCTAGCTGTCGCGTGGGAAATTTTGTGGAATTGAAAAATACCAAGTTGGGCGATCGCACTAATGTTGCTCATTTGTCGTATTTGGGTGATACGACTGCGGGAAGTCGCGTCAATATTGGTGCAGGTACAATTACCGCCAATTATGACGGTGTGAAAAAACATCCTACCAAGATAGGCGATCGCACCAAAACTGGTTCCAATAGCGTTTTAGTTGCTCCCTTGACGCTGGGCGACGATGTTTACGTGGCAGCTGGTTCCACGATTACAGAAGATGTCCCTGATGATTCTCTGGTGATTGCCCGTGCTCGTCAAGTTGTGAAACCAGGGTGGCGCAAAAAGAGTCATGAGTCCACAAAAGACTAGTGAGTCCTGAGTCCGGAGTTGAAAGAGAGTTGTGAGTGCCAAGTCACTTGCAACTCTTTATCATCTCAGCACTCTGGACTGAATACACAGCCAATTTCTGTCCCAACGGGAATTTCTAAGGTGTCGCCAATCTTCTCGCCGTTGTGGTATGCGGCGAGAAGAGCTTGGCTAGTTTTCCCCCAAGCGATCGCTCCACTGGCATCTAAGGCGATCGCTCCAAAATCCCGCTTGTGTTCGTGTGCTTCCGCAAATGTACGCTGCATTGCTTCTTTGAGGGACATACCATCAGTGACGCGCACTACAATTCGTGGTGCTAAACACTCATCAATAATGTCTTCTCCAATACCAGTACAACTAACGGCTGCATATTGTGTCGCGTAGTTTCCTGCTGGCATGGCAGAATCACTGACGCGTCCAATCCGCTCAAATCCCTTACCACCTGTAGAAGTACCTACAGATAATCTTCCTTGAGTATCTAATGCAACGACACCAATCGTACCGCGCCGGGCATTGCTGGTTTCCACCAGTTCTGCTTCTGCTACCACACCAGCCATTGTTCTTTTAAAATTGTCTTGACGCTCTTGTATCCACTCTTGCAACCGCAACTCGGTTAAGCCATTGTAGCTAGGGATTTGTAACTCCCGCGCTAGTTCGGCTGCGCCATAATCTGAGAGTACGCGGTCAGGAGAGGATTGGAGAGCGATCGCCAAGTCAATGGGATTTTTCACTCGTGAAACATTTATTACCCCACTAAAGCTTTGGGATGCACCATCCATCAGGGAAGCACTCATACGGATTTGACCATCCGATTGCAGCACAGAACCAGTACCAGCATTAAAGCGGGGGTTGTCTTCTAACATTTGACAACCCCGCACAACTGCCTCTTTTGCACTGATTCCGGATTCTAGGAGAGAATAGATTTCCTCTATGATTTGGTAGAGAGAACGGCGTACCGTCTCAACTCCTCCTTTTCCCTTCAGAGAACTACCAGCCCCCCCATGAATAATTAATTTAGGTTGTACCTTGATCTCCATCTCTTTATTTATTTCTCCGTACCTTTACGGGCATTCATTGGTTTCATCTTTAGCCGACGAACGGCGACGACGGCAACGTTCTGAGCAGTATTTTACGTCATCCCAGCACTCTGCCCATTTTTTGCGCCAAGTAAAAGGGCGCTGACATACCGGACAAATTTTTGTAGGCAAGTCAGATTTAGAACGAAGACGTCCCATATTATTAAGCAACAGAACTGAGCTGGATTTCTGAGATTTGGAAGATAATTATAACTAGTTTGCTACACCCCAAGGGTAATTTTTGTAACTTATTGTGGGGTGAAACCCCTCATCTTTGTGAAACGATCTGTTTGTTTGAGCAGGCTTTTGAGGTAATAGGGAACAGCGTTTTGCGATTCCTACCGATAAGCAGCTTCCAGATTTTCAGTCATTAGGTGAAAAAAGCATGGAACCTGTGGTAACGAAACGGTTAATTATACGCCGTATGACTGAGACAGATTTGCTTGATTTTCTGACATATCAAACTCACCCTGAGGTTTTGCGATATATGCCTGTAGAACCACTTACCGAGGAGCGAGCTCAATACTGCTCGGTTAAGGAAAATAGAGGGAAAAATCCGGGGAATCTTGTTCGCGTTTTAATTACGAGAACAAATAAGAGATGTGAACTTACTTTTTCTCTTTGAGGCTTTCGTACAGTTCTACCCAGTTTTGCCTCAGAGGATGTTTGAAAAGTTTTGGGCGAATATAATTCGCTACTACACAAACAAAGTCCGCCTGCGCGGACTAACGTAAAAGCAAGGGTTTGAAACCCACCTGCGTGGGTTTTGTCTGTTTAGCCGCGACTTCTAGTCGCTAGGTAAGTAATAAATTAGACTTTTCAAACAACCTCTCAGAGAATCAATACATGAAGTTAAGTAATCGATTTGGGTTCTTCTAGCAACTTGCATTAATAATTTCTGCATCAATCATGTCGCGACGAATGTCGTCGTTATGCCCAATCGCCTTGAGTAAGTCATCAGTGATAGCATAGATCGCAATTATTTCGTTCAGCATATATCCGTCCTCCGTTTGACTCTGGAGGGAATTTTATTGCTTCAATGACCTCGTTGCGAGCGCCTGAATCTGTAACTAGCAACTTGGGTTACTACACTAAATGGTCAAAACGTATATCTTTCTCAGATTTATCCTACCTACGATTGGATACACGATAACGGCTACAATAATTTTAGTAAGTGGGTTGAAAGTGCAGCAATAGCAGTTGGAAAATAAGTGAGTAACTCTGGTCAGCAGTCACAACCAAGTCAACCAAGCAAGGTAACGCCGGATTCCAACTCCGTGCAAAGTTACCTGAACATTTTGCAGGGAATTATCACGCGCATGGCAACTAACAGTGCCAACTGCAAAACTTGGTGCGTTTCTTTAGTCTCAGCAATTTTGGTGGTGATAGCAGACAAGAACAAGCCCAATTATGCTTGGATTGCCCTGATACCAATAGTACTTTTCTTTCTGCTAGATTCTTACTACTTAGGTCAAGAGCGAAACTTTCGTGAGATATACAACAATTTTGTAAAAGAGCTACATTCTGGCGAAGTTGTAACAGATAAACTCTTCGTCTTGAAGCCACCGAAAGGAATGAATGTGGTCAATTTGTTATTTTCCTCCAGTCTCTCCTTTTCCGTATATCCGTTTTATCTGACATTGGTACTTACTGTAATTATTGCAAGATTTCTCATCCTCTAGCAGTTGCAATGTTTCCCTCCATAACACCAGCTGTTTACCATTCCTTGCACTGGAAAAGTTTCGATAAGATTTATTAATGCGTTAGTTCTGGAATTTTGGCGGAATCTCCATTTCTCGCTTTGTAGCTTGTTAGTGTAAGTTGACCATATACCTCATTATGGTATTGAGCCGAGATATGTGTAAAAATCTGCAATCTTGTCTGAAAACACTTGTCCTGCATAGCTTTCAACGTTTTTAATAGTTCCGCGTTACTTTGGTATACACATTACACGTATTTACTTATCTTTACACAGTTTGGTTTTTTCACCTCGTTCTACTTGCTAAAATAGGTGTAAGTAAGAGTAAAGTATCCAAAGTGAAATTATGTAGAATTGTTATTCCCTTAGATAATTAATTTACTAAGAAAATATGATGGAATCTCGTAAACCTGACGTATTTATCAGTTATGCTCGTGAGAATTTTGGAGATGCTGAAAAGCTTTGCAAAGATTTGGAAAGTGAGGGAATTAGTGTTTGGTTCGACGACCGATCTCTTAATGTAGGAGAAAGGTGGAAAATGGTAATTCCAGAAGCAATAAATAACGTTATGTTTTTTATTGCTCTGATTTCATCAGAGTCAACAACTAAAATTAATGGATTTGTACAAAAAGAAATAGACATAGCACTTGATGTGAAAAATAAAAAACCATTAAATGATTTCTTCATTTTCCCAGTACGTCTTGATGACAGTAAAATTCCAGATAAAATTTCATCCATGCACGGCATTGACATTTTTCCTGTTTTTAATTATCACCAAAAGTTACAAAGCATAGTAAAGAATATACGTAAATATAAAGATGAAAAAAATTTAGAGATTATAGGATTTGATTTAGGACATGGAGAAAGTGCTATTGCAATCACAAATTTATCTTCCTCTTCTGAACCTCAAGTAGCAGAGATTCATGGAAAGAGAAGTATTATTACAGCAGTTACTTTATCTAACACTGGTGATATTGTCATAGGTGAAGATGCTTATATTGAGAACAATGGTATTGATAATTTATATATTCATTTTAAAACCCCCGATTTTAAGAAAAGTAAGACAAAATCACTCAAACTTTTTGTTAAAGAATGTTTAAACATTTTAAAAAAAGAAGGTAAAGCTAAGCTAGATACAAATACACATTTCTTTGTAGGACATCCATCAGGGTGGAATAAAGAAACTTTAATTAAAGAATATGAGGAAATTTTACAAGATGCAGGAATGACTAACGTCAAGGTTAGACCTGAGTCAAGAGCTGCTTTTCTAGAAGCAAAAGAAACTGGAAGGTTACAAAAATCACTTACCAAATCACCTGATAATTTACTAAATAATTTACTAATTATTGATATAGGTTCATCAACTACTGACTTTACTATTATTAAAAACTCTGAAGAACTTCCTCTCGATCTTGGATATAACAATCTAGGAGGTAGCCTAATAGACGAATTAATTTTTAATAAAACATTAGAAGGTATGTCACCTGAAGATAGAGAAGAATTCAATAGGTTGTTCCAATCTAATCTTCGTTCAAAATTACAGTGTTTCTTGACATGTCGTAGAGCTAAAGAAGAGTATTTTTCAAGAGAAAGTGATAATAATACCCCAATTGAAAAAGAAAAGAAAATAAATAAACCCAATGGAGGAAAGTTATACTTTGAAGTTAGTATTAATAAAAAGGATATGGAAGAGATATTAAGCAACCCCTTAATTTCCCCCATTGATCAATTAAAGGGCAAAACGTGGAAACAAGCTTTTACGGATGCACTACAAGAATGCAAGAAGGAAATTGAATCACCAGAAATAATATTCATGACTGGTGGTGGGTCTCATATGTCATTTACTCGTGAGATTTGCCAAGAAGAATTTCCTCAATCGGAAGTCATACGTGGCTTAGAACCAGAATTATCTGTAGCTAAAGGACTTGCAATATTAGGACGTGTTGATTTCAAAATCGATCTTTTTAGAAAAGAAGTAAAAGAATTTATTGATGAACCAGAAAAGCTGGATTCTATTATAAAAGAAGCTATACAAAAATTTTCAAATAATTCAGCAAAGTCACTAACTGAGAAAACTTTGAAAATTCTGAAAAGCTGTATTGAGAAGTGGAGAGATGGAGAAATTCAAACAATTGCCGCTATAGAAGAAAAAATTAAAATAGAAATCAAGAATGATTTAGACAAAGAAAATAATTTCTCGGAAATAGAAACTCAAAAATTGATAGAACATTTAGGAAAAGAAATTCAAAAATCTACTGATGATTTATGTGACAGGTATAACATACCAAAAAGTATATTTGATATATCTATAAATCCAAATAATAAAGATGTGAATTTTTATTCAGAAATAAATAGTTTGCTAATAGAAAAGATATCTAAAAAACTTTATGCCACTTTACCTGTATTAATATCTACATTATTCTTATTTATTTCCATTTTTATTATTTTTATAGCTATTGATAGTGTTAGTATAGCGCCTATAGTAGTAGAGGCTTTTGTAGTAGCAGGAATTGTAGTAAGTCGAGATCAGGTATTTAGTTATTTCAAAGATAAATACGACAACATAAAAGATATTTTTGAAAAATTATTAAGAACAACCCCTATACCTATAAAATTACGAAATTTTTTCTTGAATGACGAGCAGATAACTAATTTAATAAGCGAGAAGCGTAACGATGTGGAAAATGACATTAATGAACAATTAAATTCAGAACTTTTACAAAAGAATATTTATTCGGGAATTAAAAATTACGTCAACAAAAGACTTAATGAACAAGCAGATATTGCTTCCTTCTTAATTAAACAAGCAGAAACAAGGTAAACTTTGTTTGACATTGTATAATGCAAAAATGGTATTGAGCCGAGATATGTGTAAAAACCTGCACTCCGGGTCTGGAAACTCTACTATATATCGGTTTCAGCCATTTTTAAATAAAATTGCTAAGAGAGCGCAAATGTTGGGTATGTATCGCTACAAAAACTGGAGTATTTATTAATTTTATTTACAGGTCTTACAACTTATATGATGAGTATCTTTTACCGTAAATTGGCTGAAACTCTCTTAGGTAAGGTTTACAGCCCAAAGTATGAGCCTTTAACCACACGGTATTTATAATTCTTTATGTCATACAGCACACTGAAAATTTAAATGCTATTTTTCTTCTCATCAAAAGCTGTCTACTCTTAATCTATTGCCTTTGGCGCAAAGTAAGGGGGAAATTGGGTGGTCACTTCACCCAAGCTATCAGGGGCATGGTTATGCAACAGAGGTGGCACAAGTATTACTTACCTATGGCTTTGCACACCACAAGTTGCACCGAATCACCTCAATCTGCGACACACGTAATACAGCATCGTTTCGGCTGATGGAGCGTCTTGGCATGAGGCGTGAGGGGCATTTACGGCAAAGCCAATTCATGAAAGGCTTATGGCAGGACGAGTATATATACGCCTTATTGCATGACGAGTGGCTTGCCCAACAGACATGTCACCGCTGATGGGTAGAATTTGCGTCATCTTTATTTATTCTGTTGACTAATATTTTGGCATCTTATAGTAATCCTAAATCATAAGCCCTACGGGCACGCACTCGCGTTCGTAAACAACAAGATTCCCGACTTCGCCAAAGTTGTCGGGAATCTCAGCATGGGGGATTTTCACAAATCTGCGGAGGATTGCTATAGATACTGAAGAACCACAAAAATTACGTCTTTTGCTACTACATAATCATTCCTGACAGGTTAAACAAATTGCACTTTTGTCAAACATAGATTGCTACTATATGAATTGCCCATACACAGTAAGCAGGCTTAGCAATTTTAGTTTTGGATTACGGATACTCATTTGGATATTTATAAAGACGCACTTCGTCCCCTTTTGTTCACTTTGCTTAAAGCAGATCCAGAGTGGTTGCACGCTTCAACGATGCGTAGTTTAAGTTGGTTGGGAAAAACTCACCACCAAGCACCTGCAAGCTGGATCAACCAACGTCTAGAGCAGTCATTTTGCCTGTCTGATCCACGTCTAGAACAAAATCTTTTCGGGGTACGCTTCCCCAACCCCTTAGGTTTGGCGGCTGGGTTTGATAAGGATGGCGTTGCAGTCCCTATGTGGTCAAAATTTGGCTTTGGCTTTGCAGAAGTGGGAACTGTCACTTTTCACCCACAACCAGGAAATCCTCGTCCTCGCTTGTTTCGCTTGCCCTTGGACAATGCTGCCCTCAACCGTATGGGCTTTAACAATCAAGGTGCAGCAGCAATGGCAGTGCGATTGGCACAAGTTAGGAAATTAAACTTGTCTATACCTATAGGTGTCAATCTGGGAAAATCTAAGATAACTCCTCTAGAAGAAGCCGCAAAGGATTATCTCAATAGTTTTCGTTTACTGAAAGATTACGGAAATTATTTTGTCGTCAATGTCTCTTCACCTAATACGCCAGGGTTGCGATCGCTCCAAGATGCCGCTATGCTCAGTTCTATCTTGGAAGTTTTGCAACAGGAAAATAATACACAAAAGCCTATTTTTGTCAAGATAGCTCCAGACTTAGAATGGGAGGCGATCGCCGATATTATTTCCTTGGCAAAAACCTATCAATTAGCCGGGATTATTGCCACCAACACCACTATCCGTAGGGATGCACTAAAAACACAAGTGATTGCCCAAACTGGCAAATCACCTCAACAAGAAGCTGGTGGTATCAGCGGTGCCCCAGTCAGGGAACGCTCCACCGAAGTGATTCGTTTTATTTGGCAGCAAACAGCAGGTGAATTACCGATTATCGGCGTTGGCGGAATTTTTACTCCTAAAGATGCCTGGGAGAAAATCACTGCTGGTGCTTGCCTGATTCAAGTATATACAGGCTGGATTTACGAAGGCCCAGCCATGAACCGCCACATTCTTAAAGGTTTGTTATCTAAGCTAGAACAAACGGGATTAAATTCCATCTCCGAAGCTGTGGGTTTACAGGGAAAAACGGAAAAGTAAAAAGAAATTTCTTTCTTTGAACTTTTGCCTTTTTCCTTTTAACTTTTACTTTCTTCAACCGGGAAAAACTCTTTAGTTTTCCTTGAGTATTTCCAAGCAACGCCATCCGGATCCCTAGTGCGACTCCATTCTGGAAAATCTGGATCATCTCGCCGCTTATAAACAGTGCTGGAATAAACATTGAGGCGCTTGGCAAGTTCTGATTGAATCAGAGAGCCAAAAACCAATTGTTTTTCCAGCGGTTTTTTTGTTTCCTCTGGGGTAGACTGCTGCGGTGGTAATTCAGGTTCTGATTCTTCCAGATGTGCCTGGGGTGGCGGTGGTGCTAGAAATGGTAGGGCGTGCTGGGCAACTGGTTGAGGAGCAAGTTCTTTCGGTGGTTCGCTACTGTCAAGTATGCTACCTAAAGTACTCGCTGTGATAAAGTAATAGATTTTGCTTCCGTCTTCCGAGTTACTGGTGCTGGCACCAAATTCTGCTGCTTTCGTATCTAGATAGCGTTTTGCTGCTTCGCCAGGAAAATTTCCCTTGATTGCCAAGTCCATTGGCGTAATCCTGCCTTGGTTTTCCCGAATCAGTTGATGGAAAGTCGGGTTCACTTTTTGGCACCACTGTTGCCACCTGTAAAGTTGCCAGACATTGAAAGTCAGGACGAGCAGGATGATACCCAACCAAATTCGCCAGGTAGCAACAAAGAAAATAATCAAGAACGAGATAGGCAAAAGTAGAACTAGAAAACCCTTGCCGTAGGTTTCTATTGTTTTTTCACTCATGCCGATGACTGCCAAGTGATTGTGTTTGGAAATAATAATATATCTTGGCAAAAATTGGGGACATTATTTGTAATACTTTGTCTATTTGCCAAAAATTTTTCCTGGCAAAACCCAACCAAAGGTGTAAGCTCCTTTTAGCAAAGCAGTTTATGTGGAGCGTGGAAGGTAGATTGCACTCGATGTTCAATGGTGGTTTTTGGAAGTTGCTGCGGCGTTGTTTGCTGATTGGTAGGGCAAAAAGTACTTACCATGCTGGCAAACATGAATTGACAGAGGATTTTTTTGCCGTCATAACACAGGCGAGCAAACCACTCTGTAACGCATTCCTCACGGTTAAAAACCGGGGGCAATTCGAGTGCCCTGTACGGTAGCGGCTTAGTTCCTATTCAGGTTCTGAAACACAAATGCCGAGCCTCCAGGCGTGGTTACGATTAGAGGGTGTACTCACCCCCACCCCCCTGAAACACATTGGATTGCAGATCTGTTGCAAGCAATATGTTTCTACCCCTAGCCGAGACATATCGCCGTCTCTTGCCTACGGTCGGGCCGTTCCTGTCGGGTCAACAGTGCGTTTCCTATTTCGGCATAAGTGTATTGTCGCAGATTTTTCGTGTTGTTCGGTGGATATTGAACGGCAATTAAAATTGCCTACGGGCTTCCTCCCCATGAATAGAATTCAGGGGCTTCCGCCCTCCGACTTTCGGTAAGTGTATGGTTCTCAATTTCACAAACAGCTAGGGCATCATTTCCTTGAGTGGCTGCTGTATTCGGCTGTGCGCGTGTTGTGACAACATACGTTTCCCGAAGAAATGGTTTAAATCCCCGTTTTAGGTAGTTGGTGAGTGCTGCTGGATAGTCCTCTGTAATAATAATCACGTCCAACTTCACAATACAGATAACGGTAGAACGATGCAGGACAATCAAAAATTTGGGTGATATGTAGGCGATCGCCTACAAGATTCACCACTGGCTTATGCTCATCGGGTGATAGCATTTGCAGGTAAGTTCTTGTAGCTTCGATGCTTTCATACTAAAAATTTTGCACCAAACTAGGCTGGCTAAGTTGAACTCGATTGCTTTTTGGACTTCATACCCTATAATAATTTACCGACCTGTCTGAGTATTAAACCTGCAATCTTGACGACTTAATCAAGAAATTGTCTATAAAAATACTGTTTTGTATTATGCGTGTCGCTTCATAATTAAGAAATTTATTTAGATAGGTTTGCACTATATCTCCTAACGTAAAGACTGGATATCTACACTTGTAATCTCGATACAATCCCAGGGCAGAAGATAAATTTTTCTGACTTTGATAATAATGATGATTTAGCCAAGCAATCAGCCGCAGCTTATGTCAGGAGTTATCAATGCATCTAGAACCTATTGTTTCTTTTGCCATACTGTTAACGGTCATCTTAATTGTCCCTCTCATCTTTGAGCGACTGAAGCTGCCTGGATTGCTGGGGCTACTGGCAGCTGGTGTAGTCTTAGGACCGCATGGATTTCATCTTCTCCACAATGAGTCGGAAACCCTCAAACTACTCTCTGGCATTGGGCTGATTTACCTGATGTTTGTGGCGGGGCTGGAAATTGACATGGAGCAGTTTGAGCGAACCAAGCATCGTTCCATCGGCTTTGGTACGTTTACCTTCCTTGTGCCCCTGATTGTCGGAACAATAGTGGGGCGGATATTTGGTTTTGGTTGGAATGCCTCATTTTTGATAGGTTCTTTGTTTGCCTCCCACACCCTGCTGGCATACCCAATCATCAGTCGGCTGGGAGTGATTAACAATGAAGCAGTGACTGTCACCATCGGTGCAACTATCTTTACAGACATCGGCTCACTGCTGGTACTGGCGGTATGTATCGGTATCCATCAAGGAGAATTTTCCACGTTTAGCCTAGTCAAGCTGCTGTTAGGGCTAATCATCTACTCTGCGGTCATCCTGTTCGGCTTTAAGTGGTTGGGGCATGAATTTTTTCGGCGAACCGGAGACGAACAAGGAAACCAATTTTTGTTTATCTTGCTGGTGGTCTTTATATCCGCACTGGGAGCAGAAGTTATTGGGGTAGAAAAGATTGTCGGGGCATTCCTAGCAGGATTAGCAGTCAATGAGGTTATCGGTTCTGGACCTGTGAAAGAAAAGGTGGTCTTTGTCGGTAATGTCCTGTTCATCCCAATTTTCTTCGTTAGCTTGGGCTTGTTGATTGATATTCCCGCATTTATCAGCAGCATTAGTTCTATCTGGCTGACCTTGGCTATCTTAGCAGGTTTAATTGGCAGTAAGTTCACAGCAGCACTCCTGGCAAAGTTGGTTTACCGCTACAACTGGCGTGAGATGATTACGATGTGGTCGTTGTCTCTGCCACAAGTGGCGGCTACGCTGGCGGCGACTTTGGTAGGCTATCGCGCAGGGTTGTTAACTGAAAATGTGCTGAATGCCGTGATTGTTCTGATGATAGTGACAGCGACATTAGGACCTTTAATCACTTCCCGAAGTGCAGCTGGGTTGACCATAACGGACACGACTCCCGAGACAACTGGGTCAACGCTTGGCTGGAAGGATGACCCAGCCGACGCGTTGACAGTGGTTGTACCTGTTCGTAACCCGGAAACGGAGAGGAATTTGATTGAAATGGCGGCACTGTTTGTACGCCGCGAATCAGGTAAGGTTGTCGCCCTAGCGGTGACGCCTGCTCATTTACACATGGACGCACCAGAGTTGGAGAATGACATCCAGCGAAGCAAAAACCTTCTATCTAATGCTGTAGACCTCGGTCGGGAATTTGGGGTAGAAGTGGAACCTGTGGCACGCATCGACCAGGGTATTGCTCAAGGTATTAGCCACGCCAGCCGAGAGGAAAACTCTAACTTGATTGTCATGGGCTGGGGCATAACTACAGGATTGCGTGCCAGGCTGTTTGGTGGTGTCATTGATAGAGTTCTTTGGGCATCTCATTGCCCTGTCGCTGTTACCCGTCTGTTAGATTCCCCTAGCAACATCCACAGTATTTTGATACCTATTGAAAATCTCACCCAAGAATCGGTGCGGATTGTGCGGTTTGCTCAGATTCTGGCGGATGCCAATCAAGCAGAGGTAACGCTGCTGCACGTGTGCGATCGCCGTACCTCAAACGCCCGCATTGCCTGGATGAAATCGCAATTGGATCTGCTGGTTTCCCGACATTTCCCCCAAAGCCGTACCACCATTAAAGTTATGCCAGCGGATAATGTAGTGAGTGCCATCCTGAACACAGCAAAATCCTGTGACCTTGTCGTGCTGCGATCGCGTCGTCGTCGCTTAAGTATAGGTCAAGTTGCCGTCAGCGACGTTACGACTGATGTGGTACGGCAACTCCAGTGTTCGGTAGTGCTGCTAGGAGAGCCACAAGGCTACCAAGCGAGTATACGTAAAGCCAGAGTGACTATTAAAAAGGTATCGTCTCCAACAGTTTCATAAGTGTGTCGTTTGTCTCTTCCCATAGGGGGATGTGTAATTTCATAAAAATAGCTAATCATGATAACCCTCTAGGCTATGCCCTAAGTATGAATTGCTGCCAGTAGCAATGGAAATCAAAATCAAGATAGATGCTCTTGTGATTGGAATAAGTCGAAGATAGAACCAAAAAGCCGTTTTTCGCTCTTCATTCTTCCCGAAAGTCATGACATTCAATTACGATCTGTTTGTAATTGGTGCTGGTCCTGGAGGACTAGCAGCAGCTAAAAAAGCAGCAAGCTACGGTGCGCGTGTCGCTATTGCTGAAAAAGAAGCGATTGGTGGCACTTGTGTCAATCGCGGTTGCGTACCCAAAAAACTGATTGTCCAAGCTGCTGACTTGGCGCTGCAAAACCAAATGGCGCTAAGCTACGGTTGGAGTGACTGCGAAACTTACTTTGACTGGACGAAATTTATCAAATCCGTAGATCAGCACATCGAAAGCATTCACCAGTCCTATTTTGAACAGTTGCAAAAAGCAGGAGTTGAACTCATTCGGGGTGATGGCACCTTCCGAGATGCTCATACTGTAGAGATTAATCAATCCGAATATACAGCTGACAAGATTTTAATTGCTGTAGGCGGGTATCCCATCAAACCAAACATTCCAGGCATTGAATACGCCATCACATCCCGCGAGATGTTTCACTTACCCTACTTACCTCAACGGTTCGCAATTATTGGCGGTGGCTACATTGGTGTGGAATTTGCCAGCATGATGAATGCTTTTGGGTGTGAAGTTACAATCATCGATCAAGATGAGACAATTTTATCAGGGTTTGATGATGACATCCGCATTGGCGTTCAAGAAGGTTTGAGCAAACGGCGAATTCGCTTTATTGGCAACAGCACCGCTAAACAAATCAAATACTCAGAAGAAAGACTGCTGTTAACCACGACTGGCGACTCTCGAAAAACAATTGCAGCAGATACTATACTCGTTGCTACAGGGCGCGCCCCAAATACCAAAAACCTTCGTTTAGAAAATGCTGGAGTAGAACTTGGGGAAAAAGGCGCAATCAAAGTCGATGAATACAGCCGCACAACTGCGGAAAATATTTTTGCCGTAGGTGATTGCACAAATCGCCTGCAATTAACCCCAGTCGCTAGGGCAGAAGGTATTGCTTTTGCCAACACAGTTTTCGGCAAAAAACCGCAAAAAGTCGATTATGAGCAAGTACCTTCTGCTGTTTTTGCTCGCCCAGAAGCAGCAAGTGTAGGTATGACGGAGGCAAAAGCACGCGAAACATTTGGTGAATCTGTCAAATGCTACTGCGATCGCTTTCAACCTTTACTCTCTCAACTCACTGATAAGAACGAACAAGCTACCATTAAGATAGTTGTTGAAGGTGAATCTGAGCGTGTTTTAGGCGCTCACATGGTTGGTGAACACGCAGCAGATATTATTCAAAGTCTCGCTGTTGCCATTCGTAAGGGTATTACCAAGCAAGACCTAGATGAGACAATTGGCATTCATCCAACAACGGCTGAGGAGTTTCTTCTTATGTCCCTTTAAGGGAATAACTTAGTCCTGCCTCAAGACCTTTTTCAAAGGATACCATCTTACCCTACGACATGTGAGTTTCGTTGGTAAAGTGGTATCAAATTTTTTTGATGACTCTCAAAGGAAAGCTTGATATGACATATGATTACGACCTATTTGTCATTGGTGCCGGTTCTGGGGGTTTGGCTGCTTCCAAACGCGCTGCAAGCTATGGGGCAAAAGTAGCGATCGCCGAAAATGATTTGGTGGGCGGAACCTGTGTGATTCGTGGCTGCGTTCCCAAAAAACTTATGGTTTATGGCTCCCACTTTCCCGCATTGTTTCATAATGCAGCAGGTTATGGCTGGAAGGTAGGTGAAGCACAACTGGATTGGGAACATTTCATCACAACAATAGATAAGGAAGTTCGGCGACTGTCACAACTGCACATCAACTTCCTTGAAAAAGCAGGAGTCCAACTGATTCCAGGTCGCGCTACGCTGGTCGATCCGCACACTGTAGAGGTGGACGGACGCAAAGTCACAGCAGACAAAATTTTGATTGCTGTGGGAGGACGTCCCCTCAAACCAGATTTACCAGGGATGGAATATAGCATCACCTCGAACGAAATCTTTCACCTGAAAGAACAACCAAAACATATCGCCATCATTGGTTCTGGTTATATTGGCACGGAATTTGCCTCTATTATGCGCGGATTAGGTAGTGAAGTGACGCAAATTATCCGCAAAGACTTGATTTTGAAAGGCTTTGATGAAGACATCCGGCTTGAGATACAAGAAGGGATGATGAACCAGGGAGTACGGTTCATCAAGAATACCCTGGTAGAAGCCGTGGAACGCGTACCAGAAGGCTTGAAGCTGACGTTATCTGGAGAACATACTGAACCAATCATTGCCGACGTATTTTTAGTCGCAACAGGTCGCTCGCCTAATATAGAAGCACTAAATTTAGAAAACGCTGGAGTTGATGTCGTTCCCAGTTCTATTGAAGGACCTGGGTATAGCACCATGAATGCTATAGCGGTTAACGAATACAGTCAAACTTCCCAAGAGAATATTTTCGCCGTAGGTGATGTTACTGACAGAATCAATCTCACTCCTGTAGCCATAGGTGAAGGTCGTGCTTTTGCAGATAGTGAATTCGGCAATCAGCGCCGTGTCTTTAATCACCAAAATGTCCCCACAGCCGTATTTTCTACACCCGAAGCTGCTACAGTCGGTTTGACCGAAGCTGAAGCACGTTCTCAATTAGGAGACGACGCAGTCAAAACCTATCGCACTCGCTTCCGCCCGTTATTCCACAGTTTGACAGGTGCATCAGAAAAGACAATGATGAAGTTGGTAGTGGATGCCAACACCGACAAAGTGCTAGGCGCTCACATGGTGGGTGAAAGCGCAGGTGAGATTATTCAAGGCGTGGCGATCGCTGTGAAAATGGGCGCAACCAAAAAAGACTTTGATGCCACCGTCGGTATCCATCCCACATCAGCAGAAGAATTCGTTACCATGCGGTAATTGCCTTGCACTACATCTACCTTCACGGCTTTGCATCGAGTCCTAATTCTGCCAAAGCACAGTACATCTGCACTTACTTTGCACAAGCCAATATCAAGCTGAAAATTCCCGATTTGAATGCTGGCGATTTTTCTCATTTAACAATCACTCGCCAGCTTTCTCAAGTTGCGTCCCAATTCAGTCATGATTCTACGCCAGTCACGCTCATTGGTTCCAGTTTGGGCGGTTTGACATCTGCCCATCTGGGACAGCAATATCCACAAGTGCAACACCTCGTTCTTTTGGCACCAGCTTTCGGGTTCTTATCTCATTGGTTGCCTAAGTTAGGAGATGAGACACTACAGCGTTGGCAAAAAGAAAAATATCTCATGGTTGACCACTATGGAGACGAGAAAAAACTTCCTCTAAGTTACGATTTCGTAAAAGACGCTAGTCAATACAAAGAAGAGGCATTGCAACGCCCGATCCCCACTCTTATCCTGCATGGACGACACGATGATGTGATTCCCATTCAAGCCAGTCGCGACTTTGCACAAAAGCGTCCTTGGGTAGAGTTGATGGAACTTGACAGCGACCACGGTTTAGGTAATGTTATGTCAGAAATTTGGCAGGCAATTCGGATCTTCTGCCAGTTACCGTGAAGGTGTATAATCAAAAATTCTTAGTCATTTGTTGATTATTTTTTACTAATGACCAGTGACTAATGACCAATGACCAATGACTAATGACTAATCATGCTGCCATTCATCAGGTCAGATTTAGCCCAATTTACCGCTTACAAACCTCACCCCAGTAGCAATACGAATCAAGGCGTCCAACCATCAACCCAAATTGACCGGCTGGACACGAATGAAAGCCCGTACGATTTGCCACCACAAATCAAAGAAAAACTGGCTGGGACTTTTGAGCAACTGATCGAGACGAACCGTTATCCTGATGGCGGACATGAAAAACTCAAAAGTGCGATCGCTGAGTATGTCAATGAGTCGGCGAAGCTCTCGCCATCTGTTTTCACTGCTTCCCATATTTCTGTTGGCAACGGTTCGGATGAACTGATACGCTCGATACTGATTGCCAGTTGTTTAGGGGGGCAAGGCTCGATTCTGGTTGCTCAACCTACTTTTTCCATGTACGCTATTTTGGGGCAAACTCTCGGAATTCCTGTTGTGACGGTAGGGAGAGAGGCGAATTTTGAAATTGATTTACAAGCAGCCCAAGTAGCCATAGAACAAACTCAAAATCCCCCCATCCGGGCAGTTTTTGTCGTTCATCCCAATTCACCCACTGCGAATCCCTTAACTCAGGCAGAGTTGGCATGGATCAGAAGTCTGAGCGAGCATATTCTCGTTGTCATTGATGAAGCTTACTTTGAATTTAGTCAGAATACCCTTGTTGGTGAATTACCACAGCGTCCTAACTGGGTGGTGTTACGCACGTTTTCTAAAGCTTTCCGGTTAGCAGCATTGCGCGTTGGCTATTGTCTTGCCCATCCGGAATTGATTGCCATTTTAGAAAAAGTTCGCTTACCCTATAATCTTCCCAGCTTCTCATTAACGGCAGCAACAGTTGCTCTAGAAAACCGCACACTCCTGTTGGAGTCAATTCCCCAAACGCTGAATGAACGAGCCAAACTCATTCAAGCTTTATCTCAACACTCAACATTACAAGTTTGGGAAAGCGCGACGAACTTTGTTTACGTGCGTCTCAAACCAAATGGTTCTCACTCACAAGACGCTGCTATAAAAATTATTCACCAAAACCTTAAAGCTGCTGGCACTTTAGTGCGGGAAATCAACGGAGGATTGCGGATTACTGTAGGGACTCCAGAGGAAAACGTCCGGACACTCAATCGACTACAAGCTGCTTTAGTTGATTTAAGTTGATTTAAATAGATAAAATTTAAATGAAATTTAATCTTTGATGAGTATTAAGACAAAAGCACTCTGTTGCGAGTTATTAAAATCTCGTACATGTTAGATATGATGTAAAATTTACCTCTATTCGAGTTGTGCCTTAGTCAAGCAAAAACAGCGAAAACTCACTCATCAAAACTGCCATCCACGTCACTGCCTAAACGGCGTAATATTGCCACCGTTTGTGGCAGCACACCCACTAAAAGGGCAAATGCTTCATCTGGCAATTGAGTCACCATTTCTGGTGGAAAGTATTGTTCAAATTGGTCTAGTATCTTCTGGACTCGCTGCCCTGGTACTGGGTTTTCTGTAATTTGTTTGATTAACCGAATCCACTGTCGCCTAATTAAGTAGGCTTTCTGCCGTTCCTCATGAGATTCAGGATTTAATAACGACAGGTTGCCTATGGGCAATGCTCCTCGACAATCACGATCGTAATCGCCGCCTACAGCCGCCCCAGGACCAGCAAATTCAGCATGGTAACGTTTGAATAGTATTAAACCATTTCGCCTACGACTGTTAACCATGAAAACTTTTCCACTGAGCAGCATGGTTAGAAGATCCGAGCCATAGGATTGCTCAGTTCCATCGGGCATGACAATATAGTCAAGGAAACTGGTGTCAGGATAATAAGTAGATACCATAGCAGTCTGATAGCGTTGATGCTTTTCGCTATCCATCTTTTCTCAAAATTTGAATGAGTTTGGTAATTGGCTGCACTTTAGATAGAGAACGATTTTGTTGCGGGATCAGCGTTTTGTATTTTTCTTACTATCAAGAATTGAGTGGTGGATTTGAGTAAGAATAAATAGACCTTTTTTCGTAATTGAGTAATCATATTCTATGAGATTTAACTGCATTTGTCTCCAACCCAAGGAGTATTTTTTTAAAGTTTTTATAAAGATAAATATCTGAAATACGAAGTTCTTGTAAGGATTTGAAATTTTTTTGAGCGTCATTTGCCTGATGTCATAAATATATAGTCTCTCTTATATAAAAACTATTTGCTATTTATTTTGTTATTGAAATACTAGATTTATTATCTAATATATACCGTATAAAGCCATAAAACTTTCATAAAATAAAAATAAATATTTTTGTTCTAATATATTAATAAATATCTTTGCATAGAAACTCTAAATTATTTTTTTAATGGAAAACATATTATATAATCAGAAAAACTCTATCAATCAATACTGATTGGAAAAATAGTTAAATCGCTATACAGTGATATAAAGATTATAAAATTTTTTTATGAGCTTTGTTTAAGTATATTTACTTAATTTAGCTAAATTTTTCATAAAAATATTCTTTCTGGCAGCCCCTGTATTCTATGTATGGTGCCTAAACAGACGGTTGTATTCTAGTCGCCGTCAAATATCTTGATTTTGCATATTTGAATATGCGATAGCGTTATATACTCAAGCAATGATTTAAGCTTGCACGAAAAAGTTTTAGAAGTCTACACCAAACGCCATAAGACTCACAAAAAAACAGAATTCAAATAGCTGAGTCAATATTTAGGTGCTTGTGCAAAAGAATCTGGCGTGAGCGTCTTAAAAAGAATGCATCAAAATGGGATTCGACTTTATGCACCTGATATCCCAGCTTGAAATACAGCTGCCCAGCCTGATGGTTATTTTCCAAAACGTGGAGGTATAAATCTTGGAATCCCCAGGAAAGGGCAACTTTTTCACAACCTGTCAGTAACCCAGAAGCAGCGCCCTGTCTGCGGTATTTTGGGTGTACAGCTAAATTAGACAAGTAAGGAAAACTCTTACCTACTTGTGTCCAAGAATCACTAAAACGCACACCCAATTCTACAGTTCCAACTAAGTTGCTTGCGGCATCAGCAGTCGTGTCAATGGCAACTAAGCACACGTGATGAGGCGCAGGAGATGCCAAACGATGCCTTAAATCTTCGTATATACCCAAACGCAATAATGGAAAAAGCCACCCGAATAAACCACTTTGGGAGTGAAAGCTTTCGGCAATGATTTGGGCAACATCAGTCAAATCAGCGGCAGTTGCCGCACGAATTTGGAATTGGCTTGACGAAGCTGGGAGGGCGGCGGCTGAGACTGGTTTTTGATGAGATGAGTGAAAAAACGAGGGTTTCAAAGCTACTTTAGTTTTGATTTTATGCTACAGAAATATTCTCAAATTTCCTAAAACACCATCAAACCTGTATGAAAACTTTAAATTGGCTCATAGATACTGGATATTGTTCCTCTATACTTAAGCTTCAGAGCATATCCAACAATCAGGAAAAAAGCAACATATCTGGCACTGTTTTTTGTAGTATAATCTGCTGCAACAAGCATTGCCTACAAAATTTTTTGACAAACACATCAGGGCAAAATCTGGTCTCTAAGCAAAACATTGCTGTGTGCCCAGTAGGATAAAGGCAATGATTGAAAAAGTTACTCAGGGCTTATGCAAGGGAACTGGTGGACATTTTGATAACTCAGGGTTCAGTACTTATAAACCCTATACTATCGGCAATGATTCAGCATAGCGGGCTGATGGTCGTGATTGCTAAATTGGAAGTGGGTATTTGTTCAATAGTATACTTTGCTCTTTAATTTTATTGTTGTATTGCAAACTTTACCATGATTGCTGTAAATAAAACTTATTTGCAAATGTTAACGTTAGTGCTGCGGTGGGAAAACTGAATATGCGGCAACAAGTTAGATTTTTCACCCAGGGTTGAGCGCTGCATACCTTGTTTGACAGTTCTCGCTCTTTGGTGAGGAGAGATTTAGCAACTAAGCAACTATTGTATAAGGTTAAAGCGGGAGCATCAACGTAATTGGGGTGCACCAAAGCAAATGGGAATCTACATAAGCTATTGAGGCAATTGGTTGTCAGGAAAAGCTTTGATTGTGAGCAGTTATGTGGGCAAACAGCCCGATCGCTAGCAATGTGCGAAGAAGAGACTTACAAACATCTCTACCCAATCAGATTATTATCTATCCGTCTGCCGTTGCAGCAGGAAAACGGTGCATGAAATCCCAAGCAAACAGTCTGCCTAAAATTTTGGTTGTCGATGACGAACTTGACAACCTTGAGTTGCTTTATCGCACTTTTTCTCGCGACTATAACGTGCTTAGAGCAAGTTCTGGTTCAGTGGCATTAGATCTGCTAGCGCAAGAGAAAGATGTGTCCGTGATCATCTCCGATCAGCGGATGCCAATGATGAGCGGTACGGAATTTTTGAGTTTAACAGCCACTCAATATCCTGATATTATCCGAATTATTTTAACAGGGTATACTGATGTTGAAGACCTGGTGGAAGCCATCAACTCTGGCAAGGTCTTCAAATATGTCACCAAACCGTGGCAAGCAGAGGAACTCAAAGCTGTGGTACGCCAAGCAATGGATACTCACAATGTTCTCAAAGCCCGCACTCGTGAATTATACCGCACACTCCGTCAGGAATCGTTGCTCAATATTATCACAAATACGATTCGCAGCGCTTTAGACTATCGACAAATCCTACAAACAATTGTACAAACTGTCGGTCATATGCTGGAGGTAGATGTCTGCCTCCTGCGCCCCTTCCAAGATGAGCAACTGGTGGATGAAGGATTTATTTACCAGCAGGATGAGGGAGATGAGGGAGATGGGGGAGAAATCAATTCAAAATTCAAAATTCAAAATTCAAAATTAGGAGTCTCCTCGTTATCCTCCTCATCCTCCTCACCCTCATCTCCTCTAAGCCCGTTGCTGGCTCAAACAGTTTGGGAAACCCGCGAAGTTCAGGTTATTAATGATGTGGCTAGCGATGAGTGCATTCAAGGCGCTCATCCCGAGTTGCAAAGCCGCGCCGCAGCTTTTGCAGCTGCTAACATTTGCTCTAGCTTGGTGGTACCACTGATTTGCCGACAAGAACTGATGGCGGTGCTGGCGCTGCATCAGTGCAAAGCGCCCCGTCTTTGGGGAGAAGATGAGGTGCAGTTGGTGATGATGGTGGCAGATCAGGCTGCTTTAGCTGTGTCCCAAGCCCGCGCCTATGAGCAAGTACACGCTCTCGCAAAGCGGGAAGCCCTAATTAATACGATTACCAGTGCGATTCGCTCTAGCCTTAATCCTCAAGATATTTTTGCGGCTATTACCCAACAATTGGGACAAGCTTTACAAGTAGATGGCTGTGTTCTGTCTTTGTGGACACAGGAAGATGAGTTTGTCCAGTGTGTCGGGTTGTATGACAATTCTCAAAACTTAAAGCGGGAAAATTCGGGTAGTGTTGACAATATTAATACTCAACAACTGCCTCAATCTCAAGCTCCTATTCAGGGAAATCCAATTCTCCAAGAAATGTTGCGGACACAGCAGCCAGTGCTTATTGCTGATATGAGCTTGTGTCCTCCAGAAATTCAAGGATTTGATTTGCCTTTGAAGGTGCCTACGCGATCGCTCATGGTTGTTCCTTTACTTACTGACGGCAAAAGTATCGGTAGTATTACGTTGCGTCAAGGTAATAAACCACGTCAGTGGATGACATCGGAAATTGAGTTAGCTTCTTCAGTTGCAGCTCAAGCGGCGATCGCCGTGCAGCAGTCTCGACTTTACCAAAAAACCCGCGAACAAGCTGAGCGCTTACTGGAATTAGATCGACAAAAAACCGAATTTTTTCAAAATATTTCTCACGAGTTCCGCACTCCGATAACCTTGATTCAAGGACCATTAGAAGCGGCTGTCGCCTCAAAGCAGGGGTTGTCCTACGCTCAAAGTGCGATCGCCTTGCGTAACTCCCGCCGTCTGCTGCGACTCGTCAATCAATTACTCGATCTGCAACGCCTAGACGCTGGTAGGATGCAGCCCGGTTTCCGTCCCTGCAATTTAGTTCCATTTGTCAGTCAAATTGTGGAATCGTTTCGCCCTTACTGTGAAAAAAAGGGACTGTACCTGCTCACTGAAATGGGAGAATGCCCCACTGTGTACTTGGATATAGAAAAATTCGACAAGGTGGTTTACAACCTCCTGTCAAATGCTATGAAATTTACCCCCCAAGGGGGAAGCATCAGCGTTAACGTACAACCAGTAGACGACAAGTGCATATTGCAAGTACAAGACACCGGAATTGGTATAGTTAAAGAACAAATTCCCCACTTATTTGAGCGTTTCCGCCAAGCTGAAGGCTCAGAAAACCGCTCTTATGAAGGAAGTGGTTTGGGTTTGGCTTTAGTCAAAGAATTGGTGGAACTTCACGGCGGTAGAGTCAGCGTAGAATCAGTCTACGGCAAAGGCACTACCTTTACCGTCTGGCTTGTCCCCGGAAGCACTCACTTGAGTGCAGAGCAAGTACTAGAGGTACCATGCCAACCCAACACCAGCCGCGTTAGCGTGGAATTAGCTGATTTGGAATTGGTACTCACAGGTGACGACAGCGAAACTCATACAACAGACTTTGATACCCAAGATTCAAAAGTCAAGAATGGGCATTTAATCTTAGTTGTAGACGACAACCCAGATTTGCGAGCTTATGTTTCCGAAATTTTGCGTGCGAACAACTATCAAGTGCAAACTGCTCGTAATGGTTTAGAAGGTTTGCATTTAGCCAAGGAAATTGTACCTAGTTTAATAGTTAGCGACTTGATGATGCCCGTAATATCAGGGTTAGAGATGATTCGAGTCATTCGCAACGAGGAAAACTTGAAAGGAATACCAATCATCTTACTTACGGCAAAAGCCGATGAGGAAACTCGCATTGAAGGAACAGAGTATGGTGCAGATGCTTATCTAGCTAAGCCATTCAATAATCGGGAACTTCTGGCAGAGGTGCGGAATCTCTTAGCATTGAAGGAAAATGAACGCCGAGTTGTGCAGTTAAACACTTACCTCACAGATTCGGTACTCA
Source organism: Scytonema sp. HK-05 (assembly GCF_963872035.1). Lineage (NCBI taxonomy): Bacteria > Bacillati > Cyanobacteriota > Cyanophyceae > Nostocales > Scytonemataceae > Scytonema > Scytonema sp. HK-05. The sequence continues at coordinate 115,236 of NZ_CAWMYC010000125.1, read as the reverse complement.
AGCGCTTTTTGCCCCCTGCTTTGGTACAAAAAGCAGCCGCAGGAGAATTAGTCCTGGATTTGCAACCGGAACCACGCTTGATTACAGTGTTGTTTAGTGACATTGTGGGTTTTACCCAACTGGCAAATACCCTGAGATCCCGGCGAGTAGCAGAGTTACTCAATGAATATTTAGAAGAAATGACGCGAGTCGTGTTTGATAACGGCGGCACTGTGGATAAATTTATGGGAGATGCTATTTTAGCTTTGTTTGGAGCGCCAGAAGAACTAACACCCAACGAACAGGTGCGTCGCGCTATCAACACAGCAAGGGCAATGCTGCGATCGCTTGAACATTTAAACCAACGCTGGAAAGAGCAGGGTATTTTTGGTGCAGGTTCTGCTGTACAATTTCGCTGTGGTATCCACCAGGGTACGGCAGTTGTGGGAATGTTTGGTAGCGCTGAACGATCTGACTATACAGCAATTGGTCCAAGCGTGAATATTGCCGCAAGGTTGCAACAAGCTGCTGTTCCCGGTACGATTCTGGTTTCTGCGGCTGTGGCAGATTATTTGCAGGATGAAGAAATGACGAAATGCAGTCCGCTACAACTCAAAGGAGTAGACGAAACTGTTCTTACCTTCGCTGTAAAACCAGAACTCGTAGCTAATCGATAATTATAGCGGTTCTCAATTGAGTGCAATACACCAAGAAATAAAAACCACAGATGGACACAGATGGACACAGATAAATTTGTACTTCATTCAAACGAGAAGCGCTATATTACTCCTGATTAACTGACACTGTTTAGTAGTTAGTGATTATTCGGACAAATCACAACACGTGATAAGGCAGTGCTACACTTACTCAGGAATCAGGACTCATGCCTTAGTTATGACACAATCGGTTGCTGACAAAACTCCTCTTCCAGATAAAGCACGGAGGCGACACACCGATCCACCTGGTTTGTGGATTGCTGTAGCCGCAATTTCTGTTACCCTCCACTTGCTGGTATTCTGGTTGCTACGCTCGAATTCCTATAGCCTGTCGCAACGAAGTTCTTCAAATCCTATCCCAGTAGAGTTTGTGGAGATTCCGTCAGGACGAAAAGCGCCATCAAAAGCAAAGCCAGTTTCGTCAAAAAGAGCTTCCACAACTGGAAAGCCGACTGTAGTTAGGTCATCAAAGCCAGCTACTCAAGAGAATTTTACTCCAAAGACTTCTAGTGTAGAAGATAGTAATGCGATCGCTTTCGATAACACCAAAAAAGCGACGACTTCTCAACCTAAAGCAGATGATACAACCCAGCAATCTTCACAAAAACGGGTTGTCGAGCAGGAAGCACAACCATCACCTCAACAAGATGCAACACCTGAACCAACTCGCGAACCTGAACCATTTATAGTCAAGACTCCCCAAGCACAACAACCAGAACCAACCCCAGAACCGACTCCAGAAGTCACTCCACAAGCACAACAACCAGAACCAACCCCAGAACCGACTTCAGAAGTCACTCCACAAGCACAACAACCAGAACCAACCCCAGAACCGACTCCAGAAGTCACTCCCCAAGCACAACAACCAGAGCCAACTCCAGAGCCTAACACTGCTGACAGTACAAATACAGACACTCAAAATCAGGCAAATCAAGAACTAGGTGAGCAAAATCAGGCTTTAAATCCCGAGAATAACAGCACAGATTCAACTCGTACTGATTCCTCACCCGGAACAGGTGAGCAACCGCAAGGGACACCTAGTAGTCTTCCCAAACCAGATGGTGAGGTTGCTGTTGGAAAGGAAACGCCTCTACAAGATATCGCTCCACCAGTACAACCAGAACAGTCGCCAGCTTTGAATGAGCAAAATGGGCAAGGAGTAGGAGTCGCGACTTGGGATATAGAAGCTGATAAATTAAAAAGAGATATACCAGAAAACCTAGCTCAACCCGAAGACAACAGCAGGCAAAAAGAATTAAATATCGTTTTATCTGACGCAGGAGGCGATGTTCAGCCTGTAGATTTTTTAGTGTGGCTAACAATTGACAAACAAGGCAACTTAATCTTCATCAAAGTAGATGAACAGATACCGCTACCGCAAAGAAGCCAATACCAGAAATATGCGGATGAAATTTACCAAGGTCAAAAATTTGTCCCCGCAACCAATCAAGACCCTGTAACTGGCGAGAAAAACCCAGTAATGAGCAATCTACCTGTACGTGTAAGAATTAATCGCCGCTAGCTTGATTTCTCGCTAGAATTATGTTACGTTATTAGGGTTGGAAATTTGCGGGCGTAGTTTAGTGGTAAAACTATAGCCTTCCAAGCTATTAATGCGGGTTCGATTCCCGCCGCCCGCTTTATTTATATAAAAGTAGTATATAAAAATAGTTTCCAGGTGAAGCCTAGAAACCAGAAGTGCTTTATGTAGCATTATTAAATTATTGCGTATTGCGAGTTATTGCGACAAAAGGAATATGGAATCTTCAACCAAACTTACCGCTGACGTATTCTTTGGTAGCTTCCTGTTTGGGATTTTGGAAAATTGTTTCTGTGCGGTCATACTCTACAAGGTAGCCGGTACGACCTCCTTTTTCTGACGTTTGGACGTTAAAAAAGGCAGTCATATCCGAAACCCGCGAAGCTTGTTGCATATTGTGAGTCACGATAACGATTGTGTATTGCTCTTTGAGTTGGTGAATCAGTTCTTCAACGCGTAAGGTGGAGATGGGGTCAAGAGCAGAACAAGGTTCATCCATTAAAATAACTTCAGGTTGAACTGCGATCGCCCGGGCAATACACAAGCGCTGTTGTTGTCCTCCAGATAAGGATAAGCCACTTTGCCGCAGTTTGTCTTTGACTTCATCCCACAAAGCCGCTTGTCTGAGCGATCGCTCTACCAATTCATCCATATCACCTTTGTAGCCGTTTAGTTTGGGTCCAAAGGTGATATTGTCATAAATTGACTTTGGAAAAGGGTTCGGTTTTTGAAACACCATCCCAATTTGACGCCGCACGAACACCGGATCAATGTGAGGTGCATACAAATTTTCACCTTGGTATAAAATGTTTCCTTCAGCCCGAAACCCATCAATTAGGTCGTTGAGGCGATTGTAACAGCGTAGCAAAGTACTCTTACCACACCCAGAAGGACCGATTAAGGCTGTTACCCGATTTTTCGGGATATCAAGCCAAATATCGCGTATTGCTAAGAAATTGCTGTAGTAAACGTTGAGTTTCTCAGTGCGGAAAACGGTATCAGTTTGATTTCCGTTTCTAATGTCAGTTGTCATAAAAAAATTACAGGTTTTATTGTAACTAAAGTTAAATTTGCAATTAGTTTTACTTATTGAATTTTGCGACTCGTTGCCCACCGGGCAATAACGCTAGTAAGTAGAACCAACAGCACCAAGATTAGAGACGCAGCCCAAGCCAATGACTGCAAGTTTTTAAACGGAGAAATTGCAAAGTTGAAAACTAAAACCGCAAGAGATGCAGTCGGCTCGAATATACCATTGGACCAGTACTGTGAGAATAAAGCGGTAAACAGCAAAGGTGCAGTTTCTCCAGCAGCGCGGGCGATCGCCAATGTTGCCCCAGTGACAATTGCTGGTACAGCGGCTGGCACAACCACTAACGCGACAGTTTGAAATTTAGTCGCACCTAATCCCACTGCTGCTTGTCGCAAATCTTGCGATACTAATTGCAAGGCTTCGTCGGTGGTTCGTACAATAATTGGCAGCATCAAAATAGACAAAGCCACTCCCCCAGCCACAGCTGAGAATCCACCTGTTGCAGCCACTACAATACCGTAAGCAAAAACTCCAGCAATGATTGAGGGAACTCCGCTGAGGACGTTAGTCGCAAAGCGAATCCACCGGGATGTCTTACCAGTGCTAAATTCTGTTAAATAAATTGCTGCTAAAACTCCAAAGGGGATGCTAATTAAAGCTGCAATTCCCACCATGAGTAGCGTTCCCAAAATGGCATTGCCAAAGCCTCCTCCCGGTACCAAAGGCGGTGGTGGCAATTTGGTAAATAAGTCTAGTCTCAGACTGCTTACCCCTTGGATAATGATGTAAGACAGCACCGCTATCAAAGGCAAAAGAGCCAATATCCCGCACAAAAAAGCGACAACAGTCATCACCGTGCTAAACAGCGTCCGGGGAGACGTGGGAGAGCGAGATAGGCTGCCAGCCAATCCCGTAGAGGGATGGTCACCAGAAGTAAAAGTCATTATTTCATACACCCAAATACTACAGTCGCTTCACTCGCAGAACGATTAACTCAGCCAAAATGTTGACTATCAAGGTTAAGAAAAACAGAACTAATGCAGCATACATCAGAGCGCTGACTTGCAGACCACTTGCTTCCGCGAATTGATTTGCTAACAGAGAAGAAATCGTATTAGCTGGTGCAAATATCGAGGCATTAATGACGTTGGCGTTCCCAATGATCATCGTTACAGCCATTGTTTCTCCCATTGCCCGGCCCAGCGCCAGCATGATAGCACTCATAATACCTGAAAAGGCAGCTGGAATGATGACTTTCAAAATTGTTTCCCACCGCGTTGCACCTAGTCCCATAGCTGCTTGACGCAAACTTGGAGGTACAGAAATCAGCGCATCGCGAGAGATAGCTGTAATAATTGGCAAAGTCATAATTGCCAAAATGACCCCTGCTGGGAACATTCCTGGTCCTGTAGGAGGGGTACTAAAAATTGGTACCCAGCCTAAGTAAGCGTTGAGCCATTTTCCCACAGCTGTTGTTAAAGGAACCAAAACGAAAATTCCCCAAATGCCATAAACAACACTAGGAATAGCTGCTAATATTTCTACCAAGAAAACCAGTACCGTTCGTACAGATGAGGGTAGTAAACTTTCGCTCAGCAAAACAGCAGTGCCAATACCAATTGGTACTGCTATCAACAGACCAATAAATGCGCTCACCAAAGTTCCATAGACTTGTGGTAGCACTCCGTAATCATTGTTTACTGGATTCCAAGCGCTTTTTGCTAAAAAGCTACTACCAAACTTTTGGATAGCAGGCATTGCTTGAATGGCAACCTGAATCGCTATCCACAATAAAATTCCTGCAACTGCGAGTGCAAAAATCCGAGTCAGCCAAATAAAACCTTGATCTACTGACTTTTCTGCTTGAGAGCGAGGTTTAACTTTTGGTTGACGATTCTCGGCTTGTGTATTCATGTAATGACTTTACCCATCAACTCAAAAAACGTGGGAGCGAACCACACCAAGAAATTCAAAATTCAAAATTTACGCATTGGATTCCGCTAATTGTCACAAGCATCCAAGTGATTTGGCTAGTGTCAATGAAATGCGTAACTGCTAGCTTATAAGTGAGCACTCATCAATTTTGAATGGGTGACTTTTACTGATCACTATTTACTAGCGCTAGCACCACCGGCATCGCCACCAGCAATTTTGTAATCTGCACTGATACCATCAGCAGCAGCAGCAACTTGTTTTACCACGTTTTGAGGTAAAGGAACGTAGCCTAGTTGTGGAGCAACCTTTTGACCTTCTGTCAAACCGTATTCAATCATGGCTTCTACCGCTTTGGCTTTTGCTGCATCAGGATATTTCTTGTAAGCCAAAATCCAAGTGTAGGTGACAATCGGGTAAGACTCGTTTCCTTCTGGATCTGTAATCGAGGCACGGAGATTTGCTGGCAAAGTTACTGATTCCAGTGTTTTAGACGCTGATTGATCAGTAGGTGTAACGAATTGACCTGCTTTGTTTTGCAAAGTAGCATAGCTAAGTTTATTTTGTTGGGCGTAACCGTACTCAACGTATCCAATTGATCCTTGAGTTTGTTGTATTTGGGCGGTCACACCTTCATTGCCCTTAGCACCAACTCCTGCAGGCCAGCTGACAGTTTTGCCACTGCCCACTTTGGACTTCCATTCTGGACTAATAGCACTCAGGTGTTGCGTGAACACAGCCGTGGTACCACTACCATCCGAACGATGTACGATTGTGATTGGCTGGTTAGGAAGGTTAACACCAGGGTTCGCGGCAGTAATTTTCGGGTCATTCCAAGACTTGATAGTACCTTGGAAGATGCCACTATAAACATCTCGTGGAAGTTTTAGTCCCTGTACCCCAGGCAGGTTGTAAGACAGCACAATGCTACCCGCAGTCATCGGTAGCAAAAGTACGCCGTTTTGCACCTTCTTGATTTCTTCATCCGTCATGCCAACATCACTAGCACCAAAGTCAACAGTACCTTTGGTAAATTGCTCCACTCCGGCTCCGCTACCAACTGACTGATAATTAACTTGGAGATTGGGATATTTTTGGTTTAAAGCCTGGAACCAAGTTTGGTAGAGAGGTGCTGGAAAAGACGCACCAGCACCAGTTAACGAGACTTTTCCACCTAAGTCTAGTTTGCCAGGAGCAGTTGCAGTTGTATTAGTAGCAGCACCAGGAGAGGATTCGCCAGTGCTAGCACCATTTTGCGCTTGCGGTCCACCGCAAGCCGCCAAGGCCATAGTCAGTGCGAATACTGAAATTGTTCTCGTTGACTGAGAACAATTAGTTACAGGGTCACGAAAAAACATGGGTGTGTAGTTTTGGTAATTTTCCAGCTAAGCGTTTATACTATACAGCTGCAAAGTAAAGATAAGGTTAACATTATTGGAATGACTACTTTTTCATACCCCTAATATTGCAAAGTTTAATCTTCTTGACTGGATCAATCTTTATGGCTGCAATCAGTTAATTCGGAGAACAAATAATACATTAGTACATTAGTTTTAGTAGAACACAGACAAACACAAGTGACACGACGGTGGTAATGTAGAGAGTTCATCCTCTTAAAGAATGAAAAATTACTCTTAGACAGTTAGATGTGTTCAAATTAGCATTTTTAACTTGTTTAAATTTATAAAATAGCAATCCTGCTGAAATTTAAGCAGAATATGGCACAAGAAAGCATGGAGCAAGAGATAGCAATTTCTGAGGAAAAGCCTTTGTCTGCCTCTTGCTCTTATTCAAGTAGTTGGTTAAAACAATGTCTTCTTACTATAGGGGGGTCTCACAACTATGCCTCAAGCAAACTTTGGCAAAGGGTAAAATTTTGTAATCTTTTCACCTGCTGGTAATGAGAAGAACTTGTGCCTGCCTCCTGTTGGTAGTGAGTTCAACTCAGGAGTCAGCTGTGTATCACTAACTTGAGTATACCTTAAGGTTTATACCAAAAGAGTGAACAGGTTTTCTTCACTGCTTAGCAAGGCTTCATATACTTTGAGGGTCAAATTTGCCTGGTGTATGTATATTTTTGAACTATAGATTAAAAAATAAAATAATATTAATTACACTTTTGTACGAGAGTCCTTTGCATGAGTGCCTTGTAAATGCTAGCCGCATCCAATCAATTACTTTGGTCTATGATTGGCTTACTGCTAACGATGGGTGGTACATTCCTAGAAGCCTATGTTACCACCTTACCTTGGGATTGGAGCCAGTATGGAATTCATACTTTGTCTGTGGGTGTCACCTATCAAATTGGTGGGGTGCTGCTCGTTGGTTGTTTAGGGGGCAAGAATGCTGGGGCGCTCTCGCAAATCGCATATTTAGTGATGGGGTTAACTTTGTTACCTGTGTTTGCTGACGGTGGGGGCATTGGTTATGTGAAGTTGTCCCAGTTTGGTTATTTGCTTGGTTTTATCCCTGGAGCTTGGATTTGTGGGTTTTTCGCCTTTAAAGCTAGACCTCGGCTAGAAACTCTCGCCTTCAGTTGTTTTTGTGGCTTGTTAACTGTCCACTTGTGCGGTATTACTTATTTGATTATCAGCTATGTTTTTCAATGGAAAGGAACAGAAACTCTGTCTCTGATGCAAGAAGCAATGCTCACATATTCCTGGTTGGCACTGCCTGGACAACTATCCGTAGTTTGCGCTGTCGTTGTTATAGCATATGTGCTGCGCCATCTAATGTTTTACTAGTCATGAGTTTTTAGCTTGAACGGCGTCCATCCCCACGTCTCACCCGTAAGGGATGTTTGTAAACTTCCTAGACTACAAGTTGAAAGCGAAGGATGGACAACTTGTTAAGTTGGGAAGATTTTTCCCTAGCTCAAAAACTTGTTCATGCTGTGGTCACCTTGTTGATGAGTTAACACTTAATGTCAGAGAATGGGATTGTCCCAAGTGTGGGAAACGTCATGATCGTGATGGTAATGCAGCATTGAACATAAGAAATGAAGGTATTCGGATATTATCAAATGACGGAGGCAACCCCGTTGTTGCCGTGCCGAGGCGGAGTAAGACCAATAAACCGCGCATGTGGAAAGGCATCTGTCAATGACGCCGGAAGCCCACACTTACTCGAAGAGAAGTGTGGGTAGTTCACTGGTTTGTCCTTTGTCCTTTGCCCAAATGACAAATGACCCTTCGGGTATTTCCTCCGCAGCGCCTTCGCACTTACGCCAGTCGCCGCCCAGTTGAAAAGCTTAAGCGAAGTTTCCGCTTGTTGGGAAACCCCTATGCCTGACGCCACGCCTTACGGCTTCGGGTATGTCCCTCACCGTGGGCACACCAAGGGCTGTACCGTGCAATCTCATGCGCAAAGGCACGGACACGCGCTCGCGCAATTCGTAAGCTTTTCCCGAATGAGGCACGACGGGCACGCTACGCGTAAGTCCTTACGGACAGGCTGCGCCAACACGAAGCGCTTACAGCACCGATCTCACCGCCTGCAGAACTTCTTTTGTTGCTGCGCTGGCTCACAAATGACAAATGACAAATTCGCCATGCGTTTAAAAAATCTCCTGTTCTGGATTGCTGCCTTGTTAGCTTTTTTCTTAGACCAACTAACAAAATACTGGGTGGTGCGAACTTTTGCCTTGGGACAAACACAAGCACTACTACCGGGGGTATTTCACTTCACCTACGTTACCAACACTGGTGCAGCTTTTAGTCTGTTAGCAGGGAAAGTAGAGTGGTTGCGCTGGCTATCTTTGGGAGTGAGTTTAGCATTGATAGCACTGGCATCGTTTGGTCCGGTGTTACATCTTTGGGAGCAACTAGGCTATGGCTTTATTTTAGGCGGAGCGATCGGTAATGGCATCGACCGATTTGTTCTGGGCTACGTCGTTGATTTTCTTGATTTTCGAGTGATTAACTTTCCAGTCTTTAATTTAGCAGATGTCTTCATTAATATCGGTATTGTTTGCCTGCTAATTGCTACCTTTCAAAAGACTCCCACTTCAAATCGCAGGTGACGATAAAAAATGAGAAGGAGTCATCCGTCAGAATTCAGGAGTCAGAATACCCCATGCCCTAGTTCCGGGGTTTCAAGCAAGGAAAAATTTTCTTTATCTCCACGATTAAAATCGGGGGCTTTAAACCACGATTCATCCACGCCTACGCACGGGAGTCATTCTGACTCAGCAGCGACTGACTCCTGAATTCTTCTTCGGTAAAAGGTAGAAGTACGATGACCTGACGAAAAAAAGTCTGGCTACCCTGGAAGAACGGCTTTTGCGCAAAGCGTACCCTTGTTTTGTTCCAGAGGCTACGCCCCAAAGTACCTGTCCCATGACTTACGGGTACGCCCTACGGTGAACCCAGGCTCAAAAATGAAAAGTCCGCACAAGCGGACTTTTTTGTCTATCCCCAGACTTTTAGTCTGAAGGTATAATTTTTATCTTGCAAACTACTGTCAAAAAGAAGAAGTCACAATTTGTGCAATTTCTGAACTGAGTTTGTAATCAGTAAGGGCCTGAACCCCAGATCGCAATATGCCCCCACGCTCATCTTTGATTCAGTGGGGGCATATTGCTCAAGTGAACCACGAGTTGCACAGAATTATGGCTGAATTCTGGCTCCTGACAACTGACGAAAAATGCCGATCAAATTACGCCCAATCTAGCGTTGAGACGACTACCTCGACGATCCACCTGAACCAGGGTTTGTCGTGCCAGAGCCTGGATCTTGAGAGGGAGATGAACTTGGATCGGTAATTGTGCCAGGGGCGGTTTGCTCAGTACTGCCGCCAGGAAGAGTTGTGCTACCAGGAGGAAGCGGAGCAACACCACCGGGTGTGCCTCCTGGGGTACCAGGTTCAGTAGGTGCTGTGCCTGGTACATTTGAACCACCAGGAGCAGGGCTGTCGGGAGATCCTGTTGTACCGCCTGATGGAGACGTTTGAGTATCGCCTGTGCCACCAGGTAGGGTCTGTTGTTGAGTCCCACCACTGGGGGTGGCAGGGTTGCCAGCAGGAGCCGGGGGAAGATCAGTGGTGCCGCTGGGAGTGTTTAGCGTGCCAGGGTCATTTGGCGCTTTGCCTGGAACAGCTGTGCTGCCATCAGCCGGTGTATTTTGTGTTCCTGCACCGCTGCCAGATGGGCTTTGTGTAGATGCTGCGCCACCTTGACAACGGGAGTTAAGCGGGAAATCCTTGCAAAACTTTTCCTTATTTACCCTTGGTGAAAGTTTGACTTCCCCGGATGAGCTAGTGGATTGACCACCTGATTGACCACCTGATTGAGCAGTCTCGAATTTGCTTGACTGGGCAAGAGCAACGTTGCTGGTTAAAGCCAGAGTCAAGGCTGTACCGATAAGGGTTAGATATTTTCCGTTCATATTACTTAACCTCCACACCTCAACGGAGTACTCCCGCTTATTAAACCAAAAGATCTTCATTTAGAAAATCATCCTAAATGAAGATCTGTATTTTTGCTTGAAAATGTGCTTATGTGTTAAAACGGGAAAATTTATCTGTTTTATTTATCGAGTGCTAGTTAATAGAAATACAAAATGAAAGGTACCAACTTCACATTTGTTCAATACATGAAACAGAGACAAGACAAACACTACAAGGAAAGAAGAAAAAATATTGGGAATCTTATATAAAGATGTGACAAAATTAACAACATAAGTCAAATTATATATATATCTTAGTGTCAAATTGAATCGGGAACAATTCGGTGCAGCCAACGTCCTCATAGGCTTATGAGTACAATGGTGGAATACAAGCAGCGAGATTGCAGTGCGTCCGATTCCTTACCAATAAACGTGGTGTCAATAGCCGATGAGTTCCCCCCAACCGCCTCAAAAGCCACAAACTTTGCTTGGTCAGATAACTCAAGCAGTACAAACAATTCAAGCTAGAGTCGATTTTTCCAAACTAGCGCTGAAACCAAATGCCAAAGTACCAGAACTTTGGGTGCAGGATGCGGGGGCGGATAAGGCGGAGGTGTATCCGTTGTTGGGCGATCGCTACATCATCGGTCGCAGTTCCAAATCCTGCGATATTGTTGTCCGCAACCCAGTTGTCAGCCAAATTCATTTGTCTTTAGCACGGGATTCTACTCAAAGACAACCGGTTTTTGTGATTAAAGATGAAAACTCTACAAATGGCATTTATCGGGGTAAGCGTCGGCTCACTTCTTTAGAGTTGCGTCATGGCGATATCCTGACCCTCGGACCTCCAGAACTTGCCGCCTCAGTCAGACTGCAATACGTCGATCCACCGCCTTGGTATGTGACAGCAGGAACTTGGGCTGGTTACGGTGTCGGTGGAATCACAGCTCTGATGGCGCTAGTCATTGGCGTGGAATGGCTCAAATTTGATGTCAAACCCCTACCCGGACCAACGCAAGCACCGGTGGTGATTTATGCTCGTGATGCCACCACCAAGTTACGCGAACCTCGGACGACTGCTCATATAGATATGAAGCGGTTGCAGGACTTTGGTCCTTACTTGCCAACGGCAATCGTTGCCTCAGAAGATACTCGTTATTACTGGCACTTTGGAGTTGACCCCTTGGGGGTTTTGCGAGCTGTGTTCATCAACACGCAAAGCGGTGATGTCCAACAAGGGGCGAGTACAGTGACCCAGCAAGTTGCCAGAAGTTTGTTCCGCGATTATGTAGGCAGGCAAGACTCGCTTGGTCGCAAATTCCGAGAAGCGATGGTTGCCCTGAAATTAGAAACGTTTTACAGCAAAGATTACATCTTGCTGACTTATTTAAATCGGGTTTTCTTAGGAGCTGATACTTCAGGCTTTGAGGATGCTGCTCGCTATTACTTTGACAAGTCAGCAAAAGAATTGACACTGTCTGAAGCTGCAACGTTAGTGGCAATTTTACCTGCTCCCAACGGGTTCGATTATTGTGCCGGAGGAGATAGCCAGAATAAGCTCAGAACGATTGAATACCGCAATCGCGTACTGAAGCGGATGCTGGAGATGGGTAAAATCAAACAAGATGAGTATAACCGCTCTCGCAGATCGCCCATCGAAATCAGCCCCAAAGTCTGCGAACGGCAAGCAAAAACAATTGCTCCTTATTTTTATAGTTATGTCTTCCAAGAACTAGAAAAAATTCTGGGAAAAGAACTGGCAACAGAAGGGAACTTTATCATTGAAACCCAACTAGATCCAGCAATTCAAGCACAAGCAGAAGTCGCATTGCGTAATCATGTCCGCACTGGTAAGTCATCTTTTAATTTTTCCCAAGGAGCGATGCTTACCTTAGATTCGAGCAATGGAGCAATACTCGCAATGGTCGGAGGCACCGATTATAGAACAAGCCAGTTCAATCGTGCTGTTCAGGCAAAAAGACAACCAGGTTCCACCTTCAAAATCTTTGCTTACACAGCTGCTATCGAGCAAGGGATTTCACCGGAAAAGTCTTATTCCTGTGCCCCTTTTCGTTGGCAAGGCTTTACCTACAAACCCTGTCGTACTGGCGCTGGTAGTTTAGATATTGCCAGGGGGCTTGCCTTATCTGAAAACCCTATTGCTTTGAGGGTTGCTCATGAAGTCGGGCTGGATAAAGTTGTGGGAATGGCGCGACAGTTAGGGGTGAAGTCGCACTTAGATGCAGTTCCTGGCTTGGTACTGGGTCAAAGTGTAGTAACTGTCATGGAAATGACTGGTGCATTTGGCGCTATTGGCAATGGCGGTGTGTGGAATCGCCCTCATGCAATTAGCCGGATTTTAGATAGCAGTGATTGCCGTGACCGGAACGACCCTAAAACTTGCCGCGTGATTTACTCCTATGACCAAGACGCAGAGGCTAATAAACGAGTGCTGCAAACGAACATAGCTGATACAATGACTCGCTTGCTGCGCGGCGTGGTCACAAGCGGTACTGGTCGCAGTGCTGCCATAGGACTAGGGGAAGCAGGGAAAACCGGTACAACAAATGACAACGTTGATTTGTGGTTTATTGGCTTTGTTCCCAGTCGGCGACTAATCACTGGTATTTGGCTGGGAAACGACAACAATTCCCCTACATCTGGAAGTAGCGCTCAAGCTGCTCAATTATGGGGAAATTATATGGGTAAAATTACACGGTAACTCAAAGGAGTCAGAATACAGAATACAGAATTCAGGAGACAGAGTTATCTACTGACTCCTGACTCCTGACTCCTGACTACTTACTCCTAACGATATCCCCGCCAAGGTATAACCTCCAGCGTGCGGTTAGGCTTGAATACCACCTGGAAGTGTGCAAGAGGTTCTTTGTTATTTGCAGGGGCTAGGTATGAACCGTAGACATCTTGGAACATCTTAGGAAGAGGTGTTCCTTGAAAATAGTCAACGGCGGCTTGGTTGAGTGGTTCATAGTCAGCGATCACGCCATCTTTGTTGACCGCCACCCGATATTTCAAATCTCGTGTAAAGGAGGGAGAAGTACTCCAACTTTGGCTGATGGTGTTATAGAGTTTCTGGTTTAAATCCTTAACTGCGTTAGGGTCTGTGATTTTTGTACCAACAACATCTGGCGTTTTAGGGTATCCTCGCCAAGGGCTAACCTGTAGCACGCCTGTGTTAGTAAAGACGACTTTAAATTGGGCGATCGCCGCTTGCGGCGCTGCGCTTTGGGCGATCGCTTGATTAGTTCCCGAAGCACGATTTGCCGGATTCTGAAGTAGACTTGGTAAGGGAGTTTTCTCCACTGCATCATTCGTCCCTTTATCTACCGCTTTATATCCAACAATCGCACCATCCGCAGCCACACCCAAGCGAAAGACCAAATCCTGATTCAATCCTGAGCGCTGAACCCACTTTGGATTAATTTGGTTATAAACTTCCCGGTTCAATGCACGCAGTTGAGATGCATCAGTAATTTCAGGAACTGTATTTAAAAGGGCTTCTAAATCCTTAACAGCAGGCGAGGCACCGGGTGTGGGAGTTGCCGCAGTTGTAGAATTTGCTGCAACTGAGGCAGGTGTCGTAGGGTTAAGAATGGAATTTGCCGTAGCTGGGGCAGTTGGTGTGGGCGTCAATGTTGGATTTGCGCCCATTTGTTCATTAGGAGTCGGTGTGGGGGTGACAGCAGGCGTTGCCGGACTATTGACATTGGTGGTTGTATTTGCGTTGTTCTGTGCCTGTGGCTGCGGCGGACGCACTTGCGGGACTGGAACCAAGCTAAAAGCAACGGCGGCGGCTGCCAAACTCGTCACTCCCACACTCGCTGGAACCGCCTGCTTGACTAACGCCTGACTGACACCGCCATGACGTCTGGCAACTGGTTGTAATTGCAGTGTTAACTCTGGTAAAGTTTGGCTATCTGCAAAAAATTGGTCTATTGCTTCCACCAAATCGAACAACTGCACTGTGTTCAAATCGAGTTGTATCGGCTGCTTTCCATTATTGGGGTTAGACCCGACTGACTGTGGTGCAGTATCTGAATGTACAATGACTCTGTGTCGGTTGCTATCGATTTTCTGGAACTGCACTAACTCCGACTCAAAGTTGTGTGCTTGAGGGTGTGGCACACTACTCAAAAATTCTTGGGCATATGCACTCACTGCCCTGACCAAACTTTCAAAAAATTCTCGCCCTCCTACCATCGGTTTACTATAGCCAGATAAATAGCATTCTGCATTTACCAATATGGATAACTCTGGGCGCAGTTCCTGAAAATGTGCAGCCCTTGAGGCATCACTTAAACCCTCCAACAGTAGCGTGCAATTAGGTAGACTATACTTACGTTGAATATTCATTCCACTTCACCGTCAAAAAGACTAATCCAGAACCGCTGCATTCCAGCTGTGCCGGTACAGAATAGTAATTGTCCCAACAAACTTATAGCTAGCTCATCTAATTTTTCATCAGAGTTTAATGCCAATACACCACCAGAACGCCGGGGATTCATTCGGCTCTTAAAATGAGTTCTAAACCGCTCTAGGTAGTTAGATAGACGCAAATTCTGTTCCAGAGGAAGCTGTTTTTCAACCATTTGTTGATATATCATTAGCAATTGGCGAATGACAACTGTTAACCGTCGCGCGATGTAGCAAGCAATGACCACTAAGGCTTTTGCTTCCATGATAGACAGGGGGCGGCGGATGTGTGCTCGTCGTATCGGGTTAGTGCTACGCATTCGCCATAAATTCACTCGATCTTTAACAATTCCTTTAAGATCCAACTCTTCAGCAAATGACAAAATCGCTTCAGAGCCACCAAGCTCTAATGCTTCAATTGCCAGTAAAATGAGGTCAATTTGCAACCGGGCTTTAGGGGGACATCCCTGTCCCTCTATCGCCGGTTCGGGTAAAGTGGCCAGAATCATCGGCAAAGACTTGGGGATTGGACTGTTAAATTGCGTGACACTAGCAGAGACATTCATTATAAATACCTTATACAGCTGCAACAAACTAAGTAAAACTAATTTAAAATAGACAGCCAGTCAAGAAAATCAGACTGACGGTATTATTGGCAAGTCTGGTTGATATATACATTACTTACTCTTCCAAGACGATTGTTTCCGCATTGCCTTGAATCAAAGTTTTTAAAGCATCATTTCTCTTAACCTCAGTCGTTAGTATCATTACATCCTTAGCTTGTAGATTCGCTCTCATCGTCAACGGATAGCGTTTATTGAGGGCTAATACCAAGCGTATGACATTTTAGTGTACGATTTTTCCGGGAGGGTGCGCCTTGTTTAACCAGGAGCTTGCAATCGGGCGAATAGGGTTGTAGCTTGTACTGCACTGAACTAAAACTTTTTTCTATTTTATGGATTTGAAGTCTCTGATTCGTGACATTCCAGATTTTCCTAAACCGGGAATTTTATTCCGCGATATCACTACGCTACTGCGCGATCCAGAGGGACTGCGCTACACGATTGACCTGTTTGCACAAAAGATAGAAGCTACTGGACTGAGACCAGAGTTCGTGGTGGGAATAGAGTCACGGGGCTTTATTGTTGGCGCACCGCTTGCTTGTCTATTAGGAGCTGGTTTTATTCCTGTCCGCAAGCCTGGTAAGTTACCAGCAGCAGTTCATTCAATTGAGTACGCACTAGAGTACGGTACTGATTGTTTGGAAATTCACCAAGACGCTTTGTACCCAGGTAGCCGAGTTTTAATTGTAGACGACTTGATAGCCACAGGTGGAACCGCAGGTGCAACCGCAAGGCTAGTCCAAAAAATTGGCTGCAAACTTGAGGGTTTTGGGTTTATCATCGAGCTACGGGATTTACAAGGGCGGAAACATCTGCCAGATGTGCCCATCGTCACCCTTTTAGAATACTAGTCATTTGTCATTAGTCATTTGGCTAAGGACAAATGACTAAGGACAAAGGACAAAGCACAAATGACTACTACACGAATTTCCTTGGATGCAGGTCGTGATTGGCTTTTAAAGTTAGTCACAAGTGAGACTTTTATTTATGTCATGAAACGGGTATTGCAGGCGCTGTTGACTTTGTTGTTAGCGTCGGCGTTGTCGTTTGTGATTATTCAACTTGCCCCAGGGGATTATGTAGATACGTTACGGCAAAACCCAAAGATTTCTCCAGAAAGAATTGAGGAACTGAGACGACAGTTTGGTCTAGATAAGTCTTGGCTTGAGCAATTTGGACTTTGGCTGTGGCGAATCGTGACACAGGGGGACTTTGGCACCAGTTTTGTTTACCAGCGGTCGGTGTCGTCGCTGTTGTGGGAACGGGTACCCGCAACTTTGCTGTTGGCAGTATCTTCTCTGATTGTAACGTGGGCGATCGCCATCCCCTTGGGCATAGTCGCTGCTGTGAAACAAAATCAGTGGGTTGACCGTGTTTTGCAGGTGATTAGTTACGCAGGGCAAGGGTTTCCCAGTTTCATCACCGCCCTATTGCTGCTGATTTTGGCTCAAAACGTCTCGCCCATCTTTCCAGTAGGTGACATGACCAGCATCAATCACGCCGAACTCAACTGGTTTGGTAAAATCCTTGATATTGGCTGGCACATGATTCTACCCACCATTGCTTTGAGTGTCACGAGCTTTGCTGGCTTACAGCGCATCACTCGGGGCGAATTATTGGATGTGCTGCGCCAAGATTATATCCAAACAGCTCGTGCTAAAGGGCTGCCCGAAAACCGTGTTATTTATGTTCATGCTCTGCGTAATGCAATCAACCCCTTGATGACTTTGTTAGGTTTCGAGTTAGCAGGTTTATTGGGTGGTGCGTTTATTGCGGAATTTTTCTTCAACTGGCCTGGTTTAGGGAGATTGACTTTACAAGCGGTGCAGGCTCAAGATTTGTATTTAGTGATGGCAAGTTTGGTGATCAGCGCTGTACTGCTGAGTGTTGGTAATTTGATAGCAGACTTGTTGCTCAAGGCGAGTGATCCTCGCATTCGCTTAGAAAATCTTAATTAACTAACTAGATGCAAAGGGCGGCGCACTCGTGTTGACCGTCTTTTGTCATTTGTACCAAACCAATGACTAATGACTCATGATTAATAACTATGTTTTCCGAAGTTTATTATCTGGTGCGGTCAAAAGCTGACGGTCGTTATCTGGCGGCTCTTCCCAACCGCGAAGCTTTGGGTTATTTATTATTATTTCGCGAAAACTTTGATGCCCTCAGCTACCTCAACACTCATGCTGCATCTGTTGCAAATCGCTTTTCTATAGAATCTGTTCCAGGTTCTCAAATAGGAGGTTTGCTCAAACGCTGGGGTTTTAGTGGCGTGGGTATTGTTTCTGACCCGTTAATACCAACAATTGAATTTTTGCAGCAAAGTTAAGAGCATACCTCCAATCGATACAGATGCTTCACCGCGCGCCATTGTGGCTAAGCATGGTTTTCTGGTTCTTAGTGCCTCAAACAAAGCCAATTCTCGAACGCCGCCTCTGTTGTCACTTTAGAAAAGGCAAACGAATTGTTTTGGCTAAGCATACAAAAGACCTCATTGCTGTTTTGCAACGAGGTCTATTCAATCGAAAATCGTAAAATTTCTACACTGGTGCTTTTTCTAATTTCAACTTAGAACGCTTCACTTGTTCGGGTATGGAAACGGGGTAATCTCCAGTGAAGCAAGCGGAACAGAAGCTTTCAGGATCTTCTCGTGTCGCCTCTAGCATACCTTGCCAGCTTAGATAAGCTAGAGTATCTACCTCCACTTGCTTGGCAATTTCTTCCACTGACATGGTGGCAGCAATGAGCTGCTCTTGGCTATCAGTGTCAATACCATAGAAGCAGGGGTGAGTGACTGGGGGAGAGGAAATTCGCATATGCACTTCCAACGCACCTGCTTCACGCAACGCTTTGACTAGCTTGCGGCTAGTAGTCCCTCGGACAATCGAGTCATCCACAATGATCACTCGTTTGCCATACAACACATCTTTGAGGGGGTTGAGTTTCATGCGGATACCTGACTCCCGCATACTCTGTGTCGGTTGAATAAAGGTACGCCCGACGTAGCGATTTTTAATGAGTCCTTCAGCGTAGGGGATGCCAGAGGCTTGAGAATACCCAATGGCAGCAGGAATACCAGAATCAGGAACACCAATCACTAAATCCGCATCAGCAGGAGATTCTTGAGCCAGTCGCCGCCCGATACGCATTCGATAGCTGTACAAACTCTCGTTATGCATGACGCTATCAGGACGGGCAAAATAAATCATCTCAAAAATGCACATCTTCCGCTGGGGTTTTTGGCTCCATTGAAAGGAAGTTAAACCCTCTTCGGTAATCCAAACTAACTCGCCTGGTTCCACGTCCCGCAGATATTCGGCACCAATAATGTCTAAACCACAAGTTTCGGAGGAGAGAACATAGCGAACTGGATTTTCACCTAAGGTACCAATCACAAGGGGGCGAATGCCATTGGGGTCGCGGACACCCATGATACCTGCTGATGTGCCAATGACTAAGCTAAAGGCTCCTTGGCAGCGGTGAAATGCCCGAATGCAGCCATTTAACCAATCTGCTCCAGCATTGATTTCTTCAGCAATGGCAAAAGCAATCATTTCTGAGTCAGTTGTGGTGACTAAGTTCCAGTTGTTGTTGAGCAATTCCTCTCGCAACTGCACCGTATTGACTAAATTACCATTATGTGCAAGAGCAACGGAACCTAAACGGGTTTCGACAACAGCAGGTTGGGCATTGACTTTGCGGCTGGAACCCGTGGTTGAATAACGAGTGTGACCAACGGCTACACTACCAGGCAAAGTTTGCAAAATGGATTCATTAAAGACTTGAGACACCAACCCCATGTCTTTATGTAGGTTGACTTGTTCACCCTCAAATGTGGCAATACCAGCCGATTCTTGACCCCGGTGCTGGAGAGCGTACAATCCAAAGTATGTCAGTTTGGCAGCGTCTTCTCCTGGTACGTAGACGCCAAAAACACCGCAAGCTTCTTCTGGCTTGTCTGGACGATTTTCCAGGTCATTGACTGAGTCGTTAGGCAATTCGGGATGGTTATCCAAAGAGTCGGGATGGTTGGGAATCATGCTAGCTGTGCTCCTGATGAGGGTATCAAGTCACTAGAAATATGTCAAAGGATAGTTGTAGAAATTCTTAAAAAACTCTTAACCATCCATTAAAACAGTAACGCAATTATGCCTATGAACGCCAGTATCCCAGGTGAGGGGATTTTATCAATTAACTGGGAGTGGTGTTATGGATGGTTAAACGCCTTTCAATCGCGTTTAAGTAGCGATCGCTCATTTCCTCAATGCTAACGTTGATTAAACTTTGATTATCAGTTGTTAAAACCCGCAAACCTATTTCGGTATTCCCAACCTTGCCAAGTTGCTGCCAATGATTACCGAGTTGTTCTGTTAAATAAGTTTCCCAAGTTTTTTGTTGTTCTGTTGCAACAGAGACTACAATTCGCGCGCCACCTTCGCCAAAAAGAACTTCATCCCAACGTTGGGGCTTCTGTGCTGGTAGTTCTAATTGGATTTGGGCACCAAGTTTGCCAGCAAGACAACTTTCTACCAGGGCGATCGCGACTCCACCCTCAGCACAATCATGAGCCGAACGTACCCAACCTTTGCGAATTCCTTCACGACACACTTGTTGTACACGGCGTTCCAATTCAAAATCAACTCGTGGCGGTTTTCCGGCAACAGTGTTGTGGATAGTGGCTAAATATTCCGAACCGCCCAGTGTGCAGTGAGAAGAAAGTTCGCCCAACAGATAAATCAAATCACCATTCGCTTGCCAAGCTTGACCACAAATCTTAGTCAAATCGGGAATCAAGCCAACCATACCGACAACAGGGGTAGGATAGATTGGTTGTGGGTTGCCTTGGGAATCGAGAGTTTCGTTGTAAAGAGAGACATTTCCACCAGTCACTGGGGTTGCTAATTCTCGGCAACCTTCAGCCAAACCGCGACAGGCTTCTGCTAATTGCCAGTACCCAATAGGTTTTTCTGGACTGCCAAAATTTAAGTTATCAGTGACCGCCAGAGGTTCTGCACCCACACAGCTAAGATTTCGTGCCGCTTCTGCCACGACTGCCTTAGCTCCCTCATAGGGATCAAGATAAACATAGCGAGGATTGCAATCAACCGTAGCCGCAACACCTCGTTCCCAGGCTCTGCCTGGGAATGCCTGCATATCAGGCTCTGCCTCAAGCTGCTGAGGACGCAAGCGAATCACAGAGGCATCTGCACCACCAGGTAACACAACGGTGTTATTCTGCACTTGATGGTCATACTGACGATATACCCAACGTTTCGATGCAATAGTGGGCGTATCGAGCAAAGTCAACAGGATGTCATTCCAACTTTGCAAACGTCCTTGAATTTCAATTCCAGCAGATGTAGTCTCAGGTAAAGAATCAGGCGTCCATTCCCAAGCTTTTCGTACATATTCCGGTGGTTGTGCCAACACTTCTCGGTGATACACCGGCGTATTTTCTGCCAACGCTGTCGCGGGAATTTCTGCGGCAATTTCACCTTGGAATAGAATCCGTACAATAGGTTCAGAAATGACGCTTCCTGCAACCACAGCTTGCAGTCCCCAACGGTGGAAAATGTCAATTAACTCTTGTTCGCGTCCCTTGTGGGCAACAAATAGCATTCGTTCTTGAGATTCGGAAAGCAGGTATTCATAAGGAACCATTCCCGCTTCCCGTACAGGAATCTTGTCTAAATCGAATTCAATACCTACGCCGCCTTTTGCAGCCATTTCTGAGGTAGAACAGGTGATCCCGGCAGCACCCATATCTTGTGCGGCGACCACTGCACCTGTTTTAAACGCCTCCAAGCAAGCTTCAATTAATGACTTTTCCAAGAAAGGATCGCCTACCTGTACCGCCGGACGGTCATCTACGGACTCATCACTCAGTTCTGCACTGGCAAAGCTTGCGCCTCCCATACCATCACGTCCGGTGGTGGAACCAACATAAAGCACTGGGTTGCCGATACCAGATGCACCAGATTTAACAATTTCTGGCGTTTCCATCAATCCCAGCGCCATCACATTCACCAAAGGATTGCCAGAGTACGCGGGGTCAAAGTAAACTTCACCGCCTACAGTGGGGACTCCAACACAGTTGTGTGTAACGATACCAGAAGTCGTCACAAAAAGATGAGTGTTATCTACCTCAACATCATAGACATCGCATTCCTCAACAGTGTTGGTTTCTATGCTCTTAATTTTGACAGCAGCTACCTCATTTGAAGACTTACGAAAACGTGGGAAAGAATATTTCGTGCCGTCATAGCGTGCCAAAGCTGTCGCTAACTCTACAGTGCGTTCCTCGGCAAAAACGTTTGATAACGCTGTTAGTCCCACGAAGTTGTTAACTTCTAACTGCCATAATGGTAGCCCCGTATACTGACGACCTTCTATTTGTCCTGTTGATGGCGATCGCTGATAAATATATGGGATTACCCCCTGATTTTGGACGAGTGCCACGGTTTGGTCAAACAGTTTGCGGCTAGTTGTCGCATAGGTAATTTTTGCATGATTTCCATGAGTTTTTGTGGTCAGGGAACCATCACCTCTGAATAAACCTTTGAGTGCTTCCAACTGTAAGTTAGCAGACCATTGGAAAACAAAACTTGGGAAAGCTTTATCACTTGCTCCACTACCGCAGCGCCAAACGTCTTTTAAAATGTAACCAAACAGCCATGAAGTCGCATAAACAATGATTGTAGAAGCCCGTTTTTCTAAACAAGGGCGAAGTCCCAGATATTTGAGTCCGTACACAACGTCATTGACATATTCGGTTTCGTGCAGAGCAAAGGTGAAGATAATTTTATATGTATTACCGTTTTGAGAGACACATCCCTCTGAAAGATAGTAACCGAGTAAGCGTGCTAACACCTCATCTGCGTGGATGGCTGCTTTCATGTAATTAGCTTTACCACGACGGAAAAGACAAACTTCGTGGCGAGCAACATTGAGCAGTGGCTCCAAGCTCAGAAAATGTGAAAGGGGTAGTATACAATTGTTTAGGTAGCGGTGACGACTGTAAACAGAAGGTTCAATTAATTGTAAAGCTGTCCGAATGACATCTGTTGCTTGCCAATTTGAGGGCAGTTGCACGTAAACATTTTTACCACTTTCATCTTGAGGGTTCAAAGCGCTAATGAAATCGAGTGGTGAAAAATCCCCACTACCTTCTGGTGATTCTGGCAACGACACTAGTATTGGCAATTCGTGACCAACCTGTAAGCTTTGGGCTGGACAAATTTCCCACTCACCGTTTGACTGGGTTAACATCGGATGATCTGGTGTGACAGTTAGGTTACGACCAAGAGATGTACGAATAGTTACCAGGGTTTTAGTGCGTCGTTTAAACACACGCCGCACGCGCTGCCAGCAACTTTCGTGAGTGTCAGGGTCTACGGATAGGGTTTCAACTGCAGCAGTATCATCTAACTCTAAGGTTATGAGATTTGAATGCAGCCTTGATTCTACAAAGTTGCCGATGGTGTCAAAATGTACGCCAGTGCGATCGCGCCAGATAAATGTTTCTTTACCAACCAAACAATTTCCGTAATGTGAAATACCAGCGACGACGCCACTAAAAAGCCGTTGTGTTTTCGCATCTTCCAACGAACCAAAGCGCAGGGAGTTTAATACGGCAATGGGACGCGCACCCATTGTAAAGATATCTCTTAAGATACCTCCTACTCCTGTAGCGGCTCCTTGAAACGGTTCAACAGCCGAGGGGTGGTTGTGTGATTCAATCTTAAATGCTAGCTGCAGGCGATCGCCCAAATCTACAACACCGGCATTTTCACCAGGTCCAACAAGAATGCGGGGTCCTGTCGTGGGAAATTGTTTGAGTAACGGACGAGAATTCTTGTAACAGCAGTGTTCTGACCACATCACCCCAAACATTCCCAGTTCAGCTTTGTTGGGATGACGCCCTAAACGCCTGACAATTTCTTCATATTCTTCTAGCTTCAAACCTTCAGCAGCGATTTCTTCAGGAGAAAAAGGAGCAGAGGAAATGGCGGTCATGGCAATAATGCACCAAGGGGACAGAGCATTATTTTAGCGATTACTTAGGTGCTTTTCTAAAAATGCAGAGACTTCTTCTTTAGACATTTCCCGTTGAACAACTCCCATGACCAAGTTATAAGCTTCCTCCTGTCCTTCAGGTTGCATTTCACGGAAGGATGCTGCAAACCCAGGAATGCTCAATAGTTCCTTTTTTGCTTGGGTTTCTTCTCTTCGGTGGAAATAAACTCAAAACGCAGCTACTACTTGCAAGCTCTCAGGAGACAACTGACGTAAATGGCTTTCTATTTCCTCAAGTAAAATGCTTTGCTTTTGTTCTGCTGCCATCGTTACCCCTAGCTAGATTGATTGCAAGATCTTATGACTTAGTTATGCTATTATTTCTAGCCTATGACGGCTGATGATTGCCGTTTGGCAGCAACTGTAGAAATACGTAATTTTTTCTTTAAACTTGAAGCTCTCAAGAAACAAATAAGTGTTTCCACTAATTGAATCTTGTAAATTCTCTCATAAAATAAATATGTACTAAGCCAAGGATGAAAATAAATTTCACTATATACAATATGCCTATCTCAACTGGTGATTGAACAAGTTCTATATTGTTGAAATCATCAATTCTGCAATGGCTATCATCCTTACCTTAGTTAACAAAATTTTATTTGTGTACTGTTCTCAGTACTACTCAACACAATCGTTCCAGTTACCTGATTGATTGAATTGGTGGCTTAGTTTGCGCTTTTCACAAAAGGAATTGTATTAGAGCGCTAGTGAAGTCATTATGTGTGAAGCTTTGTCCGCAATTTTCATCGGTGCTATGTGTATGAAAAAATTTCTTTTTTCAACTGCTATTTTGACTTTTCTAGAAATTAATTACAGCATTTCGCTGCGAATGGGAGTTTCTGCTGTTTCCTGACTCATTTTTAGTTTCAAAAATGTCATTGGTGCATGATGAATGCTTTTGCACCCATCTTGCTCAAACCAACACTCCTGCATGAGTCATGAACTAGTTTCTAGATTTTGCATTCAACAAATCTGCTCTCACTGAAAACCCGTCTTCATATTCGATTGGGTCATGGATCATGGCTCTTAATTTTTTCTTTTTCAAGAGTTATTATACTATTACTGTCCAAAACTCGGTTTTGGGGTCGAGTAGCACAACCCAAGCAAGCACCAAGCACGAGTATCCCTGCCATTAAATAGATGAACTGACGCATTTTCGATCATGTACGTTGAGCTTTACGTAAATTGATTTAATAATTAATTTTGCAGTTTTTGATGAGAGAATATAATAAAGCTTGTCTGAATTCTAGAGATACGAAGTTCCGCGTGTTTATGTGTGGATACAGTCTGCCAGAAATAATTTTGTGATGAACATCACTGATACCCATGATTAAGATCGTATTCCTCATATGAGTAAGTTGGGAGAATACAAACAACTGAACTCTAGCCGAGTCATTAATAGGGAACACACTAAATGCCGACAGCCTTCTCTTGAAGACTGTTGGCTTTTTATATATGGGGCAAAGTCACAGGAGTGGCGGAAAATCGGGAGGTGGGGAGAAAGTCAAAAGTCTTTTACTAATAACTCTTGAGTGTTGAGTATCCAATAAAATTTCCCCACAACCTGTTAGTAACTTGACAGAGATTCTGCCGGAGCCACTATCTAGTGTGGGGAAGATATGATCAGTATATAAGTATTATTGGTGTTGAGTCCTGGTTGCTTGCACTTTGTTTAGAAGCCCGCAAGCACAAGGAAAACAAAACTCACTTTGTATTACGACATCGCTTGAATGATGTAATCAAAGTAGGGTGCTGCTTCAGCGGCGTCTTCTGCATTCAGTAAGTTAAGGGAGGCTTTTTTCAGAGAGTTGATGGCTTCTACCATTCCAGGTACGGGAACGCCAAGCGAGTTGTACATTTCCCGCACGCCAATTAAACCAATTTTTTCAATTGGTTCTTTGTCACCGGCAAGTACACCGTAAGTAATTAGGCGCAAGTACCAGCCAAAGTCACGGATACATAAAGCACGCTGACGTTCACCGTATGCATTGCCTCCTGGCGCGATAAAGTCGGGACGCTTCTGCCAAAGCTGTTTAGTAGCTTCTTGAACTATCTTTTTTTCATTTTCAGCTAGGGTTGTGACAATTCGTATCCGTTGTGCGCCGGTTTGCAAATAGTCTTTGATATTCTTGAGTTCGCCACTGCTGGGATAACGCAGTTGGTCGTCGGCTTGGAGAATAACTTGGCTTACTACAGTCATGATTATGGCAATGACATGAATTAATTATTATTTGCTAGTTTAACGAGTCTTGAGTACACAAGTGAAGAGAGTGGGATGGGGGAAATGGGGCAGATGGGAGAGATGGGGAGAATGATTTTTGACTTTTGAGTTTTGAGTTTTGACCAATGACTGAAAAAATTTGGAAACAGGGTGAGTTAATTGAAGTTGAGATTTCGGATTTGAACGATACGGGTGATGGTGTAGGGCGTTGGCACGAGAGGGTGGTATTTATAAGCGATACTGTACCAGGCGATCGCGCTGTTGTCCGTCTGGTACACGTTAAACCTAACTACGCGCACGCCAAACTTAAAGAACTGTTGCAACCCTCTCCTCACCGTGTCCGACCAAGCTGCATTGTGGCTGATAAATGTGGCGGCTGTCAATGGCAGCATATTGATTATCAGTACCAGTTAGCTGCCAAGCGAAATCAAGTTATTCAAGCTTTGGAACGCATTGGCGGTTTCGTCCAACCACCAGTAGATCGAGTGCTTTCGAGTCCCGAGTGTTTGGGCTATCGTAACAAAGCCACTTATCCTCTGGGATCATCTCACACCGGACAAGTTCAAGCAGGTTACTACCAAAAAGGTAGCCACCAATTGATTAACTTGAATCAATGCCCCGTGCAAGACCAAAGATTAAATCCTCTGCTGTTGGAAGTCAAACAGGACATCCAAAAGCACGGTTGGCAAGTTTATAACGAACAGCGCCACACAGGTGTTGTACGCCATCTCAGTTTTCGCATTGGTCGCCGGACTGGGGAAATGTTGCTGACTTTGGTGGTCAAGGACTGGAATTTACCCTCAATTCAAGACCAAGCCGAGGAGTGGTTAAAGCGCTATCCCCAGTTGGTGGGGATTTGCTTAAACCGCAACCCAGACCGTACTAATGCCATTTTTGGCACCCAAACTCGTTGTATTGCAGGGCGTCCCTACCTGCGAGAAAAATTTGCTGGGCTGGAATTCCAGGTACGACCGGATACGTTTTTCCAGGTACATACGGAGACGGCAGAGGCATTATTGCAGGTGATTCAGTCGGAACTGAATTTACAAGGTTCTGAGGTGCTACTTGATACTTATTGCGGTATTGGAACGTTAACATTGCCACTTGCTAAACAAGTTAAGCAAGCAATGGGGTTAGAATTGCAACCAGAGGCAGTGGAACAAGCAATTTTAAATGCCAAACACAACAATATTCATAATGTAAATTTTCACACTGGTGCAGTAGAAAAATTACTTCCCCAGATGGAGATTTCACCAGACATTCTTTTGCTTGATCCCCCGCGTAAGGGGTGCGATCGCGCTGTGATTGAAACCCTACTGAAATCAAAACCACGACGTATTGTTTATGTCAGTTGTAAAGTCGCTACCCTTGCCCGTGACCTCAAATTACTTTGTCAAAACGGAGTATATACTCTCACACGGGTACAACCAGCTGATTTCTTTGGGCAAACTGCTCATGTGGAAGCTGCCGCATTTCTTGTACTATCAGATTTGACCAAAGGTACTAACTCCTTGACAAAAACTCACTCTAAAAATTTGTAGTCCAATACATAGTAAAAATGCTAGAATTGAATTAAGATAAATATATGATTCCTTTTGTGTGAAGATCTTGAAGTTGCAAAGACTCTCCCAAAAATATGAATCGAGTTGTTTAAGTTATGAATCGGCAAGTAAAAGAGTATGTTAATACTCTTTTCATTAGAAAGAATATTCAGTTGCTTACTGTTTGAGCAGTTGCTATAAAAGCCGTTTTTTATGTGAGTGACTCTATGTCATTAAGGAGAGTTAATGCTCCCTAGCATTTTCAAAATTTAGTTTAAAAGACGAAAGTTTGAAGGCAACATGACCACCTCAAATTCTATCAGGGTGCCTGTGACAGCAAACTGATGTCTAGCTAACTCTGAAAGCTACGGGGTTCCACTTGTGATTACTATTTCGCTTCGTCCTACAGGGCGTAATTGGGGCACAATTAGTTTTGCCTCAACTCTATACCTCTGTCCAATACTAGATTTGCTTTTGGCAGAGATTCCGGTCAAATTACAAGCAGAACTGCGACTAGGACTTCAAGAAGCCTTAGTAAACGCTGCTAAACATGGCAATAATCTAGATCCAAGTAAAACAGTTGTCGTCCGTTTCTCGTTAATTGATAAACAGTATTGGTGGGTGATATCCGACCAAGGCGACGGCTTTACACCTTCCTCTACTAGCGATGTCGATGTCGATCCAGATATCGATCCAACAGAATACTTACCCCCGGATGAGTCAGAAAACGGTCGTGGTATGTGTATTCTCCATCAAATTTTCGATCAGGTGCAGTGGAATAGGAAAGGCACAGAGTTGAGGCTTTGTAAACACCTAGAGAATCGATCCAGACTAGCTCTGTTACGGTGAAAAGAGGAATGGGAAAGTAAAGGAATGGGAGACTGGGGGAAATTTCTTGTATTTCCTCGCTCTCCCTCCCTCTCTCCCTAGCCCTTCTTCTCGCCGTGAGTTGGACAGGGTGGAGCAGAAACAGAGCGATCCAACCAACCAGTTGCTTGCTCAAGTCTGAGTAAAGCTTCTTGTGGTTGATCTTTAAGGAGATACACAAGAGCAGCAGCAGCTTGTTCACTTGCACGAACTTTGCGGTTAGACTTGAGGCGATGCCAATCGTCAGGTGAAATGCTCAGCCTCTCCATAAGAGCTTGCGCTAGTTCCAAGGTACTAAATTCATTCAGTTGACTCGTGTTAGGCAGCTGAGTTGATTGCGACATGATATGAAATCCTGAGTGCTGAGTAAGTGACTGATGGGGAAGCATTTAATCCTAAGTTTACTACTTGTGCATGAAACCGCCTAAGCTCTCATTCGGTGAGGAAAATCAACACGAAGAATTTGAACAAGCACTCTTGGAAGTGGAGCAAGCGCTTGTTACTTTAAAAGAACGCTACAATCAAGTGCAAGCAGACAGATTCCGTCAAACAGAATTGCAACAACGCCTCAAACAACTGCGTCATAGTAAATTGCCAGAAGTGAAAGCCGAGTTAAAGCAAATTAAACAGCAGTTGGAAGTGCTAGAACTCAACTTGGAAAGCCAGTTGTTTTCCTGGGGTAGCCTTAAAGAACCTTTTTGGCAAGCCATCCGCTTTGGCGGATTGGGCGTTATCATAGGCTGGTTATTAAAGTCTGTTGCTGGATAATATGGTAAATCGACGAATTGCAGAAATATTGCGAAGTGGTCAACCTGATGAATGGCTGATAGTTCAAGGCTGGGTTCGTACCAAACGCGAATTAAAAGGTTTTTCTTTTATAGAAGTAAATGATGGCTCATCCTTGGCTAATTTGCAAGTAGTCATTAATCAGGATTTGCCAGAGTACGATGATATTTTGAAAAAGCTCAATACAGGTGCTTCTGTGGAAGTGGCTGGGGTACTGGTAGCTTCTCAAGGTAAAGGACAGCGGATCGAGTTGAAAGCTCAAAAGCTGAAAGTTTACGGGGAAGCTGATCCCGAAACATATCCCCTGCAAAAGAAACGTCATTCCTTTGAGTTTCTGCGAACTATTGGACATTTGCGATCGCGTACCAATTCCTTGGGTGCAGTTTTCCGAGTTAGAAACGCGTGCGCTACCGCCATTCATCAATTCTTTCAAGAACGCGGCTTTTTGTGGGTACACACTCCGATCATCACCGCTAACGACTGCGAAGGTGCGGGTGAATTGTTCAGCGTGACGAGTTTGGATCTTAAAGATGTTCCTCGCACAGAAAGCAAGGCAATAGATTATAGCAAAGACTTTTTTGGCAAACCAACATATTTAACAGTCAGCGGTCAGTTAGAAGCCGAAGTTATGGCGATGGCGTTTACCAACGTCTACACCTTTGGTCCTACCTTCCGTGCAGAAAACTCCAACACCTCCCGCCACTTGGCAGAATTTTGGATGGTAGAACCGGAGATGGCTTTCTGTCAACTCAAGGAAGATATGGATTTAGCCGAGGCGTTTCTCAAATATATTTTCAAATATGTGCTGGAAACTTGCCCAGAAGACATGGAATTTTTCAATCAGCGCATTGATAATACCGTGTTAGCAACGGCAGATAATATTATTAACAATGAATTTGAGCGCATAACTTATACAGAAGCCATCAAACTGTTAGAGAAAGCTGATGTTAAGTTTGAATATCCGGTAAGTTGGGGCTTGGATTTACAATCAGAACACGAACGCTATCTTTGCGAACAACTTTTCAAAAAGCCGGTCATCGTCAGCAATTATCCAGCGCAAATCAAAGCCTTTTATATGCGCTTAGATGACGATGAAAAAACTGTCTCTGCTATGGATATGCTTGCGCCTAAAATTGGCGAAATTATCGGCGGTTCTCAAAGAGAAGAACGTTTAGATGTTCTTGAACGCCGCATACTCGCTCAAGGGATGAAACCAGAAGATTTGTGGTGGTATCTCGATTTGCGCCGCTTTGGGACTGTTCCTCACGCTGGCTTTGGATTGGGTTTTGAACGACTCGTGCAATTTATGACGGGGATGGGGAATATCAGAGATGTGATCCCGTTTCCACGGACGCCGGAAAGTGCCGAGTTTTAGATATGGGATTTTCAACCAATAAATTATCCAATTTTGTGGGGTGGGCATCTTGCCCGCCCAGTTTATAGGACAATACAGTTCAGTTAATGATTTTTTGTGGAGATTTCATGGGTGTAGAGACGTTGCATGCAACGTCTCTACAAGATTAATGTTGAACAAATTTTCTTATCTGAACCCCCCAGTTTATAGGACGGGCTAGAAGCCCATCCCACAAGAAAAGTTGGGTATTTTTTAATCTGGAAGTCCCTATATGGTTTTACTGTTTGGGGCACCCAGCAGGAGTAGACCCCAAACTACTATTACCTGAGGTGTGAGAGATCAGGGTAACGTGCCCTTTGCCATCGAACACCCAACCAGTCGCGGGGACAATCTTCACGGTTTCAGCTTTAGACGGTGGTAAGCCAGCAGGTTTCTCTGAACGCTGCTGTTGCGATGCGATCGCTGACAGGCGAGTATCTAACCATACTACATCAGTACTGAGGGGTTCGTAAGGGCTGGGAGGCAAACCGCCACGTCCGGTAAAGGTAAATCTGCTTTTTCCTGTGTCAGAATCTGTGCTAGCAACGGCAGCACAGCTACTCTCTGCTATTAGCTCTGATGTACCTGCTAAGACTGTGGGTAGTTCGACTAATCCCAAGCTTTGGTCGGCATCGGGTGTGTTAAGACTGACTTGACCGCCTAAAGTAGGGTTTTGCTGGGAAATCGCTGTGATATCGTTTGTTGGTAAGTTATTTGGGTTTAAATCATTAGGGCTTAACCGCTCAAGGTCTTGTCGGCTCAGTGGTGCGATGTTAAAAATACCAGCAGATCGAATTGTAACGTTTCCTCCCTGACCGCTAAACGCATTGGCGGTGATGTCGCTATTTTCATTTGGGACAGCAACGATAAAGCCACCGGGGGCATCAATGGTGATGTTACCGCCATCGCCGCCAGCACCAGCGGTGCCTGCGGTGGCGGAGATTTGACTGCCACGACGCAGCAATAAGACTTCTCCCAAATTTAAATTAATATTACCGCCTTGGCTGGTAGCAGTTTGAGCAGAAATCGAGGCTTTATTGTCAAGAGTTAGATTACCTGCTCGTAGCGTAATATTGCCTGCATTTCCTGTACCATCGCTATTGACTGATATTTTTGCCCCATCTCTAATTGTGATTCGACGGGGATCGGAGTTTCTCCGCGAAACAGCATCATTTACCGTCACAGATATGTTACCTGCATCTCCGCGTCCACTGGTAGCGGCATTGATCAGAGCATTATTGGACAAGGAGAATGTTCCGGATTTAAGTTGGATATTTCCCCCTTTACCAACGCCACCAGATTCTACTGTGCTGTAGACACCGCTAAAACGTCCATTGCTGCCTGTGCCGTTGAAGGTAACGGCATCACGGGCATCAATAGTGATATCACCCGCATTACCCTGCCCAGCGGTAGCGGCACTGAGTTGCCCACCGTTGTTTAAAGATAAGGAACCAGTTGTGAGCTTGATATTTCCTGCATTGCCTACGCCATCAGATTCTACTGTGCTGTAGGCACCACTGGAAGCTTGATTGCTACCAGTGCCATCAAATTTAACAGTATCGCGGGCATCGATGGTGATATTGCCGCCATTGCCCCGCGCAGCGGTGCTGGAAAGCAGTTGAGCGCCATTAGTAACAGAAAGGGAACCTGTTGTCACCTGGATGTCTCCCCCCTTACCAGCTACTCCTCCAGGTAACGATAGGCTAACAGCACCACTGGAGCTTCCGTTGCTGCCTACGCCATCAAAGTTAACGGCATCACGGGCGTTAATAGTGATATTGCCTGAATTTCCTCGTGCAGAGGTAAATAGTAGACCGCCATTAGTCAATGAGAGTGTTCCAGTTGTCACCCGGATATCTCCGCCATTGCCTTGACGTCCTGAGGTTTGTGCCGCGCTGTAATTTCCATTACTAGCTACGCCGTCAAAGGCAACTGTATCGCGGGTATCGATGGTGATGCTGCCTGCATTACCTTGCCCGAAGCTATCAGCATTGAGTTGACCACCATTTTTTAAGAACAGCGCCCTAGCATTCACGCGGATATTTCCACCATTACCTACACCATTACTTCCCAGTGTAGTTCTTGCACTGCTGCCAAAAAGTTTATCCTTTCCTATGCCTTCAAAGGTAACTGTATCGCGGGCATCAACCGTGATATTGCCTGCATTCCCTCGCCCATCCGTGCTGCTAGATAGTTGAGCGCCATTGGTAACAGAAAGGGAACCTGTTGTCACCCGGATGTCTCCCCCTTTACCAACACCACTTAGCAAACTGCTGTAAATACCACTAATTTCATCGCCTACTACGCCATCTAAATTAACTGTATCGCGGGCATCAACAGTAATATTGCCTGCGTCACCTTGCCCCGAAACGTTGGTATTCAGTTGAGCGCCATTAGTCAATGAGAGTGAGCCTGTTCTCACGCGGATGTCTCCGCCTTTGCCCACACCGCTATCATACACACTGCTTTGGGCAGAACTGCCACCGTTAAAGGTAATCGTATCGCTCGCATCAATCGTGATATTTCCAGCGTCGCCTTTTCCTAAGGTGCTGCTACTGAAAAATGCTCCATTGTTCAATGATAGAGTACCCGTTGTTACCTGGATGTCTCCGGCTTTGCCCTCGCCCCCTTGTTGTACACTAGTGTTTGCACGGCTAAATATTTCCTCTCCCTTGCCGTCAAAAGAAATGCGATCGCGGGCATTAAGAATAATGTTGCCCCCATTCCCTTTTCCCGAAACCGTGGTAGACAGTTCAGCCCCGTTTTGTACTGTCAGGGAACCAGCGTTGATGTTGATACTACCGCCTTTGCCTTCTGCCGCTGTATTTACATCGCTCTTTATGCCGCTATTGCCACCGTTAAAAGTAATCGTACCGCTCGCATCAACAGTGATATTGCCTGCGTCACCTTGCCCTGAAACGTTGGTATTCAGTTGAGCGCCATTAGTCAATGAGAGTGAGCCAGTTGTTACCCGGATATCTCCTCCCTTACCGACAGCTTGTGTACCCACAGTGCTTGAGGCATAACTATTACCGTCAAAGCTAATGCGATCGCTCGCATCAATCGTGATATTTCCAGCGTCGCCTTTTCCTAAGGTGCTGCTACTGAAAAATGCTCCATTGTTCAATGATAGAGTACCCGTTGTTACCTGGATGTCTCCGGCTTTGCCCTCGCCCCCTTGTCGTACACTAGTGTTTGCACGGCTAAATATTTCCTCTCCCTTGCCGTCAAAAGAAATGCGATCGCGGGCATTAATAATAATGTTGCCCCCATTCCCTTTTCCCGAAACCGTGGTAGACAGTTCAGCTCCGTTTTGTACTGTCACGGAACCAGCGTTGATGTTGATACTACCGCCATTGCCTTCTGCCCCTGTATCTACATCGCTCTTTATGCCGCTATTGTCAAGGGAAACAGAATCAGAAGCTTGGATAAATATACTACCAGCATTCCCTTTACCTAAAGTACTGGCATTTAGTCGAGCACCATCAGTTAAAGAAAAGGTTCCTGATTTGATGTTGATACTACCGCCATTGCCCTCTGCCCCAGTTCCCACGCTGCTAAAAATGCCACTATTAACTCCGTCCTTCACCCCAGCAAGAGTTACCGCACTACGAACATCAATGTTGATATTACCTGCATTTCCACGACCTCCTGGGAGGTTATTCTGGGTATCAGCATCACGCAGTGTAGTTTGTAGTTGGGCGCCATCTTTTAACGAGAGTGAAGAGGCTGTAATGTTGATATTGCCACCATTGCCTACTCCCCCTGCTTCTACATTGCTATAAATGTAGGCAAATGAGAGCGAGACAGTGTCCCTAGCCAGTATTGAGACATTGCCAGCATCGCCCTTTCCAAAAGTACTGACATCGACATAAGCGCCATCGGCTAAGGAAACTGAGCCTGCCTGTATATTGAGACTACCTCCCTTACCTACGGCTTGCGATCGTACACTGCTTACGATGGCACTGCCGATTCCGTTTTGATCCACTCCAGCTAAAGTCAGGGCATCGCGAATATTAAGATTTATGTTGCCACCATCCCCTTGCCCCAAGTTGCTAGTATTTAGGTTACTACCATTGATAAGCCCAAGTGACCCAGTAGTGATATTGATGTTGCCACCATCCCCTTGCCCCAAGTTGCTAGTATTTAGGTTACTACCATTGATAAGCCCAAGTGACCCAGTAGTGATATTGATGTTGCCACCTTTACCTACAGACGTTGCTTGCAGAACATTGGCAATAAAGCTGCCATCAGTTAAAGTCGTTGCTCCTGTTGCATTAATATCAATATCTCCCGCCTTGCTTTGGGGCGTACCCAATCCCGTGTCTATCCCCGCCCGTAGTTTACTTTCTCCTGCCAAGCTCAAGTTTTGAGCATTGATGGCGATACTCCCGCCATCTGCACCACGGACATTGATTTCAGCCGCATTAGTCAAAGATATATCGGCGCGAGCAATTTCATTAGGAACACTGAAACTGAGAGTATTGTCCGCCACATTTAGTCCCACGACTCCCGGTGCCGCCAATCCTGCCAACTCGACACGCCCACCATAAGCCCTGAGTGCGCCACCTTCAACGTTGATGTTTCCACCCCCCAAGAGCAAACTCTTGCCCTCTGGTACTTTCAAACCCGTGACTTCAACACCTGCTGGATTCGTTCCTGCGGCTGCTTGAGAACGGTTGATGATGGCAGTCGGGAGTTGATTGAACAGCAATGCTGAAGGGTTTATTGTCAGCAATGGAGTGGGTGCATTCGGGTTATCAGCGCTGAAAAAGCCAATATTGCCAAATTGGATCGCATTTGCCGTTGTTGCCACAAATGAACCACCGACATTCAAACTGGCATTTGGACCAAAGATAATCCCATTTGGATTAAGCAGAAACACGTTAGCTGCACCCTTAGCCTGGATGAAACCATCAATGTTAGATATCGACCCACCTGTTACTCGGCTAATGATGTTTTGAATGTTAAGCGCATTATCGAAGAAAGCTCCGTTACCAGTGCGAATAGAGAATTCTTGGAAACTGTGGAAAAGGTTGTTTCCTGCTTGTGTTCCGCCAGTGATATTGATGGTGTTACCAGAGGGAGTGACAATAGAATTATTAGGTAAAGTCCCATCCGGTGTGATTTGAGCAAGAGCGCAATGTGCATTGAAAGTATTTCCAAGTGCGATCGCAATCCCTACTAAGCTGCCCCAGCAACCGATCCTAGACATTACACCCTCAGCTTTTTACAGCGTTTACATTATTACTCAGTAAACCACAAGTAGTGGTACTTGCTGTAGTTGCTCCAACAATTAGGCTTTACTTTCAGTAGCAAACAGAACTTGGTATTGTCCATACTGAGGCGATCGCGCTTTACCCCCGTCCCTTAGTGGCGATCGCCCCTTAGGGTGCTGTTTTTTGCTTAATCTCCTCCCTATCCAGCCGACAAAACCTTGACTTTTGGATAATTTTCGCGCCCATTTTTTCGTAAAACTGAATTGCTGGAGTATTATTTACTGCAACTATCCAATCGATTCTTCCACCCTCTATTTTTTGGGTAATTTGACATAAACGTTTTATCAGCGCTTCACCGATCCCAAGCCTGCGATATTCAGCTTTGATATATAAATCATCTAGCCAAATTCCTGGCTGAGCAAGAAAAGTGGAATATATCCGGTGATAAGTTGCAAATCCAATTGGATTCCCGTCAATCTCAGCTAACAAAACAAAGGCAAGTGGATTTTCACAAAATAAAGTATCTTCTAGTTTCTTCGGTGTAGCCTCTAGAAAGTCAAGACAGCCATCAAATTCAGCCTTAAGCCGAATTAGCTCCATAAAAGTAGAAATGTCGCTAGAATTGGCGTCTCGAATTAAGAACTGTTTGTGGTTCATAAGTTTTATCTTATTTAAATATCAAGAAATTTATTCAAATTCGCCTTGTGTCTTGGATTCTAAGACCTTAAATTGAACCCAATTCAACAGGGGTATTAAATATAAATAAACAGCGTAGGGAATAAATCCTGAATCAGTCATTAATATAGTTGCTGGTACTAGTCCGGCAATATTCCAAGGAATGAGAGGTGAAAGTACAACAGCTGTGTTTTCAATATCAGTTGCCAATTGATAACTATTTAGCTGTTGCTCATACTTTTCCTTTACAAGCTGGTGAGTCATGAGAATCGCAAGCGTTTGAGTGCAACCAAAAGCGGCGGATGCTAACCCAACTATAGTAGTTCCTAAAAATAAACTACTTCTGGAAGAAACTTTATTGATAATATTCTCCACAGTTGCTAATGTCTTTGTTCCAATGATTAGTCCTGATAGAGAAGTCGATAGGATGACGACTATCGAAACTTGAAGCATCGAAAAGATGCCTCCTCCTGTCAGAACTTCACTTAAGTCCATTCTTGGTTCTAAATGGAATCCAAACATAACGAAATTTATTAGTTTAACAAAAGAATAACTCTGAAAAAATATTCCTAAAACGAATCCAATCGAGATACTCACGAGTAATGTCAGTTTAACTTCTACTTTAAAAATACAAAGAGCTATCACGGCAAAGGCTGGAAGTAAAACCAGTGGGTTAATATTAAAAGAATTAGGAATTTCTGAAATAAAACGGCTATTTCTAACTTGAACTGGATTGCTGATTGAAAGGATTAAATAAATCAGGCTAGAAGCCATTAAAGGCAACCAAGCAGTTGATATCATAGCTATTATGTTTTTATGTAGCTTGGTTTTGGTAATGCTAGCAACAAGATTGGCACTAGAAGACATAGGAGAACATCTGTCTCCAAAATAAGCTCCTGCGATGATTGCTCCAGCAACTATGTGAGGATTAACATCCTCTCCTTTCACCATAATCATTAGGGCAACTCCTACAGTACTGACTGTGCCGAAGGAGGTGCCTAGTAGTACAGAAATAGAACTGGTGAGGACAAAGGCTGAAAGAATAAAATATTGAGGATTGATGAGTTGGGTTCCATAGTAAACCAAAGCAGGTATTGTTCCCGCAGCCATCCAAACCGCTGTCACTGCTGCAATTAATAATAAAATTAGGATGATTGGAAAAGCTTTTTGACTACTAGCAAAAGCCATTACAATTAAATCTCTGACTGGAAATCCTTGGAAAGCAAAAGTAATAAATAGGATGACCAGAGAAAGTAAAAGTGGATAGGCAACAAAGTATCCTTTAATAACGCTGCACAGCAAGATAATAAAGCAAAGAATTAGAGAAAATAATGAATTCATCTTTTAGTAATGAAATGCTTTATTCGCCGACATTAGACAGTGTAGCCATTACGAAATTGGAAAGCAAAGTATTCTTTAGATACCTTATATCGATAAAATCGATAGATAAAGGTCAAAGGCTTTTGCTTTTATCTAAATGTGGCTTTTCTTACCTAGATGAATGAAGTCAACGACAGTAAGTTAAAAATCTCTCAGTTACGGGCTTTCGTGGCTATTGCCAACCACGGTAACTTCAGTTCGGCTGCTCTAGAATTGGGGCTATCTCAATCAACTGTCAGTCATGCGATCGCCACACTTGAAGAAGAACTGGGAATTGTGTTGCTCTTTCGGGGTCGCTACGGTGCAATTTTGACGCCAATTGGAGAGCAGATGATTCAGGAAGCGCGTCAAGTTTTGCATTTATTAGAGGTGATTCGGGAAAAAGCCAACCAAGAGAAAGGATTACAGACGGGACAGGTTCGCGTTGCTTGTGTAAGGAGCATCGCAACTCACGTACTCCCAAAGGTCATCGCTCGTTTTCGCGAGAAATTGCCAACGATTAGCGTTGTGATGACCGAGTGCGATCGCTATGCAGAGGTAGAACAGGCACTGCGAGAAGGTCAGGCGGATGTTGGCTTCACGTTGCTGCCAAGTAGTACAGAATTTGAGACGTGGGAGCTATTTCGAGATGAATTTGTTGCGCTGCTACCGCCTGGGTCGATTGCTCCTGGTGTGTCACTCAGTTGGGAACAGTTAGCAAAGTATCCAATGATTGTGAATCTTCGTAGTCCTCAACATAACAAAACAGTCAGCGCTCATTTTTTACAATTTGGTCAAACTCTCAAGATTGACTACGAGCTGAGGGAAGATTCGACGATTCTCAGTATGGTCAAGCAAGGATTGGGGGCGACTGTGATGGCTCGACTTGCGGCTGAACCCATTTTAGAAGAGATAGAAGTGAGGAGTTTGCCAGTACCGCTAGAGCGAGTGATTGGGGTAGCGATTCTGGCAGACGCTTTATTGCCAAGAGCAGTTTTTGCTTTTCTGGACATCCTCAAAGTTGGTTAATGTATTCGCCATATTTCCGCTTCTGTTCCAAGTTTCACCTTGCTGCAGCGCGGTTGTTCTGCGTTTTGGAACCTGCTTATGTAAAATCTTAGTAATACCCTATATTCCGACCGATAAACAGGTGATTAATACCAGAAGGAATTTGGGGGGTCATGACAGTAGACCCATTTGAGAAGATTAGTGTCAAGATTTTTGTGGCGGGAGAAAAAAATGTGTAACATAAAACCCGCATCAAACCATTTGAAAGGAAAGCTATTATGGCAATTCCAAGGAAACAGGGTAAATCTACTATCGATTTTCGAGACAACCGACGCACCACAACTCGTATTACAGTTCGTATTCCCAAGGAGTGGCACGAACAACCAGTCATTTCACGGCTCATTTCCTATTGCGGCATCACAGTCGATATGGCTGCAGCCCAGCTCAATGGTCATGTGCCGCAACAAGGCTGTTTTGATTTGGAACTACGAGGAACTGTTTTCCAGATTGCCAGTGCCTTAACGTACCTGAATGAACTGAATTTAGAAATTTCGCACCGATTCATTACTGGAGAAGACGGTTGGTAAATAAGTCCTGACAAATGAGTAA
Organism: Scytonema sp. HK-05; assembly: GCF_963872035.1. Classification (NCBI taxonomy): domain Bacteria; kingdom Bacillati; phylum Cyanobacteriota; class Cyanophyceae; order Nostocales; family Scytonemataceae; genus Scytonema; species Scytonema sp. HK-05. The sequence continues at coordinate 75,841 of NZ_CAWMYC010000125.1, read as the reverse complement.
GAGTGCTGAGTTAGCCAGCTACTCAGCACTCGGCAACAGCAGTCGCACCCCATTTGCACGCTTCTCGGGGGGATGCCCAAGGGCGCAGTGGCTCCTCATCTAGTAGGAACCAAAGCAGGCGAAAAGCTCGTCAGTACTCAGGAGTGTGCACTGTACTTATGCCATTTGATTTTCAATTGCCCACCGTGCTAGTTCAGTGCGATTGTGGAGATTGGTTTTGCCCAACATATTCGACACATGGCTTTCAACGGTGCGTTGGCTGACATTTAATTCTTCAGCTATTTCGCGATTAGCTAAACCCCGAGCCACAAATTGCACGACTTTGAGTTCCGTTGGGGTTAACTGCACATCGAAGGGAACTTGGATGCGGGAACCGTTTTCTCCTCCTTTTGCTTGATGTTCTTTCCAGCGAATGGTCTGCTTCAGAGAAGATTCTACTTGTGCTACCAATTCTTCTGGCTCAAAAGGCTTGACCATGTACACATCAGCACCTTTATTCAGACCTTTAACTCGGTCTGCGCTTTGTCCCTTCGCTGAAAGGAATAGAACGGGAATCCAGCTGGTGCGTTCGGTTTGCCGGACTTGTTCTACAAAAGTATACCCGTCCATTTCCGGCATCATCACATCGCAAATGATCATGTCTGGAATATCCTGCTCTAAAACTTCCAGTGCTTCTCGACCATTTTCGGCGGTGGTGACATCATAACCCCGGAATTCCAAATAATCCTTCACCAGCAAGATGAGGTTAGGGTCATCATCAATAAGTAGAAGTCGTTTGTGATCTTTCATGCTGGGTTCTTTCATAGCAGTGGCACTTATCGCGCTTGATCCATCAAGGTCTTGAATCGTCATCCTCTCTGGTGGATTAAGGAGGTGTGGTGCTTTTTCTCACTTAACTTGCCCTTGTTACATCAAGTCCCAAAAGTGGATATCACCTTCAAGAAATTCTGTACTAACGGCAAAACTCCAGTAAGGATACGTAGAGCAGTAGTATTCATAATGCGTTATTATATATCGCTTTGAAAGTTGCGGGTTAAAAAACACTGATAAAATAATAATTATTCAGGTTAACAAGTAAATGTTGGTCTCAAGATGTTCCCAAATTACAATTAACCCGCACTTTCATTTGTTTACTACTGTGCCATATCCTTGTTGGATGTTAAGCTTCTATAAGCTTTTCACGACAAACTTGGGAACTTTCTGGCAAAGGATGGGTTAAAAATGCATATTCTTCTACCACATTGTTGCCTAATAAGTGTTCTCGTATAATCCGAACAATTACTTCCGGGGTTGTTGGGCGATACCGCACAGCATCCGGGTAATCCTCTATTATCAGTCTAGAACAACAAACTTGCAAGCAGTTAGCTTTATTTCTAAAGAGGCAACTAGAATTGCTATCTTGTGGTAGGCGAAGATTGAGCTGTTTGAGGCGCTTTTTCAAGTATTTCCAAAATGGCAAACGAGTTTGTTTTGAGAAGCATTTAGAAACTGTCTGGACAGTACAGATGAAAAGGTCCGTTTGAATTTTTGACAGTCCTAAAGTTTCTAGAGAAATACTTAGGGCTTTCTTCGCTGGTCGTGTCGTGGTCTGTGGTAGCTGAAGGCAGGACTGGTTCACTGTAGTGTTACTCAATTCGCGGCTCCCTGATTACTGTTCTATATCAATATCCCAGCTTTGCAAACAAAGTTGCCCATATATCAATATTCGTCCTTTACGGAATAAAACCTGAAAGCTAGGAAAAGTTGAGTATTTATACTTAAGTAGGATAGCACGAGTAAAGTTCGGGAACCCGTACAAAAGAAAATGTTGCCATTGCACGCTAGGTTTCGCTAAATTAGCACTCAGGAGTCGAGAGTGCTAACAAGGTGAGAAATTGGTATGGCAGCTGTATCTCTAAGCGTTTCTACAGTTAAACCTCTGGGCGATCGCGTCTTCGTCAAAGTAAGCGCCGCTGAAGAAAAGACCGCAGGTGGTCTGTATTTGCCCGACAACGCAAAAGAAAAGCCCCAAGTGGGCGAGGTTGTCGCTGTGGGTGATGGCAAGTTCAAAGATGACGGTAGTCGTCAGCCACTGGATGTCAAAGTGGGAGAAAAAGTTCTCTACTCGAAGTACGCTGGTACCGACATCAAACTTGGAACCGACGAATACGTCCTGCTCTCAGAAAAAGACATTCTAGCAATCGTTTCATAGTCATGAGTCCTTTGTCATGAATTATTGGCAAAGGGCAAAGGACAACTTACAAATTCGTACTGTTCTTTTCAAAATTCTTTGACAATTATGGCAAAGCGCATTATCTACAACGAAAACGCACGTCGTGCCCTAGAGAAAGGCATGGATATTCTGGCTGAGGCTGTTGCTGTGACCCTCGGTCCCAAAGGTCGGAACGTAGTGCTAGAGAAAAAGTTTGGCGCACCACAAATCGTTAATGACGGTGTGACCATTGCTAAAGAAATTGAATTGGAAGACCACGTCGAAAACACTGGCGTTGCTCTGATCCGTCAAGCGGCTTCCAAAACCAACGATGCTGCAGGTGATGGCACCACAACTGCGACCGTTTTGGCTCATGCAATCGTAAAAGAAGGCTTGCGGAACGTTGCAGCAGGTGCGAATGCCATTTTGCTAAAGCGTGGTATTGATAAGGGTACCAACTTCTTAGTAGAAAAAATCAAAGAACACGCTCGTCCTGTAGAAGATTCCAAAGCGATCGCACAAGTTGGTTCAATCTCTGCTGGTAACGACGAAGAAGTCGGTCAGATGATTGCCGAAGCAATGGATAAGGTGGGCAAAGAAGGCGTGATTTCCTTGGAAGAAGGGAAGTCCATGACCACCGAATTGGAAATCACCGAAGGGATGCGCTTTGACAAAGGCTACATCTCTCCCTATTTTGCAACTGATCCCGAGCGGATGGAAGCAGTTTTCGATGAACCTTTCATCCTGCTGACCGATAAGAAAATCGCTCTGGTACAAGACCTCGTACCCGTCCTTGAGCAAGTTGCACGTGCTGGTCGTCCTTTGGTGATTATCGCCGAAGATATCGAGAAAGAAGCTTTGGCAACCCTGGTCGTCAACCGCCTACGCGGTGTGCTGAACGTGGCTGCTGTCAAGGCTCCTGGTTTTGGCGATCGCCGCAAAGCATTGCTGGAAGACATCGGTATCCTCACTGGTGGTCAAGTGATCACCGAAGATGCTGGTTTGAAGCTGGAAAGCACCAAGCTGGATGCGCTAGGTAAGGCTCGCCGCATCACGATCACCAAAGATAACACCACCATTGTTGCCGAAGGTAACGAAGCTGCTGTTAAGGCTCGTGTTGAGCAAATTCGTCGTCAAATCGATGAAACCGAATCTTCCTACGACAAAGAGAAGCTGCAAGAGCGTCTGGCTAAGCTAGCTGGTGGTGTGGCTGTCGTTAAGGTAGGCGCGGCGACCGAAACGGAAATGAAGGACAAGAAGCTGCGCTTGGAAGACGCCATCAACGCAACCAAGGCTGCTGTGGAAGAAGGTATCGTTCCTGGCGGTGGTACAACTCTGGCTCACCTCGCTCCTGGGCTAGAAGAGTGGGCAAATAGCAATCTCAAAGGTGAAGAGTTGACTGGTGCGTTGATTGTCTCTCGCGCCTTGGCTGCTCCTCTCAAGAGAATTGCTGAAAACGCTGGTCAGAATGGCGCTGTCATTGCTGAGCGCGTGAAGGAAAAAGAATTCAACATTGGCTACGATGCTGCCAAGAACGAGTTCGTTGATCTCTTTGAGGCTGGTATTGTTGACCCAGCTAAAGTGACACGTTCTGCTCTGCAAAACGCTGCATCTATCGCTGGTATGGTCTTGACCACCGAGTGTATCGTGGTTGACAAGCCTGAGCCAAAGGATAACGCTCCTGCTGGTGCTGGCGCTGGTATGGGCGGCGGCGACTTCGATTACTAAGATTTTTGTAGGGTGGGTTTTGCCCACCTTTGATAAAACAGCTGCTTCCTTTGTGGAGGCGGCTGTTTTTTTGTTTGAAACGAACTTTTTATAGCGGTTCTTACTTGAGTACAATACAAATTTTGTGGGGACGCATTAATCTACACAAAACGCGCAACCCGACAACAAATCGAGCGGCATTTTTCGTGAAAGCTTGACAATTTTTTCTAAGAAACCGCTCGATTTGGGGCACTTCACGAGTAATCGTGGAGCGTAGAACGAGTAACCGTAAAAGGGTTGCGCGTTTTGTGCAGGTTTTTTCCACGGGGATGATGAACGGGCGATCGCCATTCTTAAGCGTTGTCACGAAGCAATGCCAGAACACGGCAAGCTATTGATTGTAGAGCAAGTCATTCCACCCGGTAATCAGCCTTTTTTTGCCAAGTTGATTGACCTACATATGTTGGTATTATGTCCGGGTGGGTGCGAACGCACGGAACAAGAGTATCGCACCCTAATGGAAAAGGCAGGATTTCAGCTCATTAGAATTGTTCCCACTGCATCTGCTGTGAGTGTGATACAAGGTGTGCCAGTTTAAAGATTTTCGGATACAGGGAAGTGTACTGCGTTAAGTACAACTTCCCCTGCTTGTATCTTGATCTCATTTTTGAAAGCCCTTGGCTGACTGCTTTTGACTTTTCTCTTTGGGCTTAGATTTGTGAACTTCTACCACAGCTTCTTGAAATAAATTGTTTAGATGTATTGGGACGCTGGCAATTTCTGGTAATTCTGGCTCTATCGGTTTGTTGTATTCTTGTAATAGAGCATCCAAGTCAGTTTGAAGCTGAAATTCTGGACGTTGAAGAAATGTTTGCAGCACTTTTTGTAATTGTGTTGGATACTGTTGAGCTAACCGATGCCAAATGAAGGCATTAATACTTTTATCTTGTAAATAGAAACGAATGAGTTTTTCAGCACCTTCTACACTTTGCCAATCTTCTGCTTCTAAAATTGCCTTCATCTTAAAGTAGGTTGGGAGAAACATCTGTCCCCAACGCGGGTGGGATATAGCTGTCAACTGTTCTGCTTTTTTAAGTTCAGCAGGCAAATCAACTTTTGGCGTTACCATTTTGCTGGTACCGTTTTTGTTGTCAAACATTTGCGAAACGGCTTGAGAGTCGGTACCAAATTCTTCTGCAACTGCTTTGATTTCTTCTTCTCCAATACCAGCTTCTTGTGCTACTTCTTCCAGAGATTTTGAGGGATCAATGCCTGCTTCTTCCAAGCGTTTTTTCGTTAATATTTCTTGGAATTCGGCAATCTTTTTGTTTAGTTGATATCCTGGCATTGTGACTTCATCAGCGCCAAAAAAGTCTAGAAACTGCTGATGATAAACTTCTACAGACTGCCAAGCTTCCTCTAGCAACTCAGGCGCATCTCCATAAAGATGTTCTTTATAATTCTCTTTAAAATTACCAATAGCTACTGCGAGTTTTGGTTTGCCCAATTTACCCATTTGCGTGTAAGGACCAGAGAACGTCCAGTAGCTATCAGTTACAGGAGAAATGCGAGTCAGTAAAATTTCTCCCTCTTTCAGCCGAGACATTTCCTGTAGTTTTTGGGCATTGTCCGGCTTGACAGTGTAGTGTTTATCTGTTAGCCAGTTCCTAAACTCAAAGCCATCAGGTAGAATTTTTGTAATAGCAAATAAGCCAATAAAAGTGCGATGCCAACTTTTGATCAGTTTGCGATCGCTCTCCGACAACTCTTGGTGGCTTTGAATAAACAAATCCAATGGTGAGTCGTCACCGACTCGCCCTTCTGTAATAAATGAGTCAATAATCAGTTCTTGTTGAAAATTATCACCGCTTCCACGACGGGACTTCACAGCAGCATAGGTTTCCAGTGCTTGTGCGAGTTCGTCTTCAGCGTCATAGACAAAATCAGTGAGGTCTTGCTTGAGTTGGTGCGATCGCTCTAAAATTGCATCCACAAGTTAATTTCTCGGATTCGACAGTTGTAGGTTAGAGGTTTCGAGAGAATTTTGGCATCTGGCTATTGCAGGATATGTGGAGATGCTTATCCGTTATTTCCTGATGAATGTTTGGTTGACAGACAACCAGGCAGGTAGGATATAATTTGTACCCTTTTACAAGAACGCGATCGCTATGGGCATGACCCTTGTAGAAAAAATTTTGGCAAAAGCCTCCGGTCGATCAGTCGTCGAACCGGGGGAAAATATCTGGGTTAATGTTGATGTTTTAATGACACACGATGTTTGTGGACCGGGAACCATCGGCGTTTTCAAACGCGAGTTTGGTGCTGATGCCAAAGTCTGGGACTCCGAAAAAATCGTGTTAATTCCCGACCATTATATTTTCACCGCCGACGAACGAGCTAACCGCAACGTTGATATTTTACGTGATTTTGCTAAAGAACAAAGTATAAAATACTTTTACGACATTACTGACCGTGCCAACTTTAAGGCAAACCCAGACTACAAAGGCGTTTGCCATGTCGCCTTAGCCCAAGAAGGTCACACCCGCCCAGGTGAAGTCTTATTTGGTACCGACTCCCACACTTGTAACGCTGGTGCTTTTGGTCAATTTGCCACAGGTATCGGCAACACAGACGCTGGCTTCATCATGGGAACTGGCAAACTGTTAATCAAAGTTCCCGCCACCATGCGCTTTGTATTGGATGGCGAAATGCCTCCTTACTTGTTAGCGAAAGACCTGATTTTGCAAATAATCGGCGATATCAGCGTTGCTGGGGCAACCTATCGGACGATGGAATTTAGTGGCGAAGCCGTCGAACAAATGACGATGGAAGAACGGATGACCTTGTGCAACATGGTGATTGAAGCTGGCGGCAAGAATGGTACCATTGCTCCCGATGAAACCACATTTGAATATTTAAGAGGACGTACCAACAAACCTTTTGAGTCAGTATACACAGACTCTGATGCCAAATTCTACAGTCAGCATCGCTATGATGTCTCCAAACTAGAACCAGTCGTTGCCAAACCCCACTCCCCCGATAACCGCGCTTTGGCACGCGAATGCAGCGATGTCAAGATTAACCGAGTTTATATCGGTTCCTGCACGGGCGGCAAAACAGAGGACTTTTTCCATGCAGCACAAGTTCTCAAAGGTCACAAGGTGAAGGTTCCCACCTACATAGTACCCGCCACTCAAAAAGTCTACGAAGACCTGTTTACATTGAAGTACGAAGAGCAAACCCTCTCGGAAATTTTCTTAGATGCTGGTTGCATTGAACCGGCTGCGCCTTCCTGCGCCGCTTGCTTGGGTGGTCCCAAAGACACCTTTGGGCGGATGAATGAGCCAGAAATTTGCGTTTCTACCACCAACCGCAACTTCCCTGGACGTATGGGGCATAAAGAAGCTGGAGTTTATCTTGCTTCGCCCTACACCGCCGCAGCTTCTGCAGTCACTGGGTATGTGACAGATCCGCGTGAGTTTTTGAGTTAATTAGAAATGAAACCACAGATGTAGGCTTACGCCTACATCTGTGGTTAAAAATCTAAAATCTAAAATCCAAATTTGCCCAGATGATTATTCTTGTAATGGGTGTCTCTGGTTCTGGAAAGTCCACCATCGGGCAACTGTTGGCGGACTCTTTACACTGCGAGTTTGCTGATGCTGATGCTTTCCACTCGCCAGAGAATATAGAGAAGATGCGGCATGGTATCCCCCTAAATGATTTAGATAGGATGCCTTGGCTGCTTGCTTTACAACAGGCAATACAACAGTGGTTGCAAGAGAATAAAAATGTGGTGCTGGCGTGTTCTGCACTAAAAGCCAGCTATCGCGAAGTTTTGGTATTGGATGAGGAACGCGTCAAGCTGGTTTACCTTAAGGGATCATTTCAGTTAATTCAAAAGCGCCTGCATATGCGTCAGGATCACTTTATGTCCGAAGAACTCCTCAAAAGTCAGTTTAATACCCTTGAGGAGCCATCTGGTGCAATTACTGTGGATATTTCCGATCCACAAGAGGTGATTGTGCAGAAGATTAGAGTGAGTTTGGGGGTTTAGGCGAGTTGATGGGAGAAGTTTCATAACGGCTATGCTGAGATAGTGGCAAAATAGAAGATTTTTGATAATAATTGCTTAAGGCGTAACCGTTATAGTCCTCTTCTTTACCCAAAACCTGGGCTAATGCTCGCAAATTTAGCCGCTTGAGTAATTCAATAGTTATTGGTCGCTTATCACTCCAAAAAATCATTGATTCTAAAAACTCTTTGGCTGGCTGCGAATTTAGCAAAGCAGCAATAAAAGATGCCTCAGATTTAGATCCGCATGATAAAAAGTAAATTGTATCGTCAAAGACAACAGGTTGTCCGTCAATCGGATCTACTTGCACAAAGTTAAGAGTTTTGTAAAAACCTGATATAGCGACTTTCCAAGGTGCAAAAGTATATTCCCCGACGCCAAATATAGAAAATTCTGGACGATTCCGATAAATAGAACTGCTACGCTTTGACAAATACTCTCGATAATTCTGAAGATAGCCCCATATCTTGGGAGCATCAAACTTTAAGTGTGTTGTATCCTCGCCAATATACCGTTGAGTAACAAGAACATATTTTCTACAAGTAGATGTACGACTATTTCCAACATCGGAACTTTTCAAAAGTGGGTAAACCCAATCTCGTTCAAGAGAAAAAACATTACCATATCCGTTACGGAATTTATCACCTTCTTGTTCTAATTCCATAACATTGGAACAGTCATGTTTCAAGCCTGAACGCCAAATATAAACTGAGTTAGTTTCTCGTAAATGAGACCAACGCTTATAATCTATGACATTGGAAACGAGTGTATTATCTTGGTACCCAATAACGTGTGATGGCTTTTGAGCAGACAAATCCTCGAAAATCTCGCAAGTATTTGATAAACTCCCATCTCCAATCAACAAAACAAAAAAACAGGCATCTACAGATGCATTAAAGTTTTTAAGCGTATCTATTCTATAAATTTGAGCACGGATAACTTTTTGCTTATACTGCCAAACATGAGTGAGAATTTTTCTGGCAACAGAAGTCTTACATAACATTGCAATTATGCCAGTCCGTTCTTTCAGCCACTCTAAATGCTTTAGCAGCATCCATTCGGAAATATCAAAATTACTTTTGCCCGTTAACGCATCATATCCGCTTTTTCCTTGAAAATTCGATTTTTGCGGTAAGTTAGAACTTTTTAATAAGCCTAGCTCGGAACTTGTCACCCAAGGAGGATTACCAATAATTAGTAATGGTTCGGCTAAGGTGTTAATAATATGTGACCAATTGAAATTAAAAAAATCACCGTTAATAATCTCTATTTGTGCAGAATACTTTTCGGCTGTAACCCTTTCTTTGAGGTAACTTAAATGTTCTGTACTAATATCAACACCGAGAAATTTATTGACCTGTGAAAATACTTGACAAGCAGCCAATAAAAAGGCTCCACGACCACAAGTAGGCTCTAAAACAGACCTTGGTGCCACACCTAACCTATTAAGGACATTCGTCGCCTCTAAGGCTAGAGTTACTGGTGTCTGAAAATCCCCAAATTCACATAAAATCTTACTTTTGTGTCGTACCATTTCAGTTCATCGCACTCTAATAATACCGCTTACCTCGCCAGCTTGCTGTATAATACGACTATATTGAAGTCGCCATTGTAGAGCATTTGAGATTGTTAAATAACCCTGCTCACGTGGATTATTAAGTATCTCCTCAGCAATGTTATTTGCTTCAATTTCATCAACTGGTAGGTTGCGATCCATCATGAAGGCAGCAAGGTCGTAGCACGGTTAAAAAAGCCGTCCTAGAAGGACGGGGCTTCAGACCCAGTTATTCGGTGAGCTCCCGCTGCACCACTGGCATCTTGTCGAACTTGGGCAGATCCGGGTTCATGTGATCCCACGGTTGGGCACTAGCTGTGTAAAAGTCCATCGTAGGTCGAAACCAACTTGGGTCATCGAGACTCCCTGCCAAAATGCCCATAAGCTCAGGAATTGGGGGCTTGCTAAATAATCGGGAACCGCAGTTTGGGCAAAAACCTCGACCAACAATGCTTCCGCTATCACCAATCACGTCATAGTATTTCACATCTCCGGTGATGGTGACTGCACTTTGCGGCACGAGAAGCCCGGAGGCATACGCAGTTCCTGTCGCCCGTTGACAATCGCGACAGTGGCAATTTCCCATCGCAATGGGTTCGGCTGAACATTCGTAGCGGACAGATCCGCACAGGCAACCGCCAGTAAATTTTATCGTCATAAGAATGTCTCTCCTTGGAACTTCTAAGTTTTGTGACTTCTAGGACGCGGGTGCAGCCAGCATACTTTGCTCACTAAGCAATATCTGACACTTGTGGTACGTCCTGATTTCCAAAGTAGCGATCGCACTCTTATTTGGTCTTACAAGTTTTTGCTTTTTTTACACGTTTGTGCTACTTTGCTCGAACGACCTTAGGCGTGACTCCAAGCAGGCGCTTAAAATGACTGGTTAAATGTCCCTGATTGGCAAAGCCGACTTTATAAGTGATATCGGCGATTGACAAGTCACCTTTGAGCAGGAGTTCACGAGCACGCTCGACCCGGCATTTAATGACAAACTGATGGGGTGAGTATCCGGTTGATTGTTTGAATAATCGAGAGAAGTGCGACAGACTCATCTGAGCCAAGTCAGCCAATTCAGTCAAGCCAATATTACACTCAAGGTTGGCATGGATGTAATCAATGACCTGTTGTAATTTGTACTTAGGCAAGCCACTTGTTGTAATTTGCTCCTTTTGTTTGCCTTGGGCGTAATGGTGGAAAAGATGGGTGGCAAGAAACGTCGCGGCAGATTCTGCATATAAGCGGCTAGAATGCGGATTCTGTTCTAGTTCAGCTTTTAGCGCCAGCCCAATTTGATAAATGAGCGGGTCAAACGTCGGAAATTGAGGATGCAGTTCAAGACTACTTAGGTCAATCGATTCAGAGAGAGTGCGCTCAAGAAAGCCGAAATTCAAACCTAAGGTAATGCCTTTGCTTTTGTGGTTGTCTGATTGCCAATAAGCTGTGCCCCGTGGAATGATGAGACTATGACCCGTGACAAGGGAGCTTTTTTGCAAGCGTCCATTAATTCGCGCTTCAACAACGTACCCAGAGGGCATATCTGTATAAATGTCAACACCCCGACCTAAAGGTACGGGGCTTAAGCGCCTCTTCCCTTTAGGAATAGTTGACCCGACTCAGTACCTTCGCGTACTCCGTTACTGGCAAGGTTTCAGAACCTACCGTAGAATGCGCTCTGGCCAGTTCTACGCTCTAGAACTAAAAGATTAAACAGGTTTAGCGGGTTAAGCCAGTGTCTTTTAGAAGTACCGACCAGTAACTTTGTCTAGGCTCACATTACTCTCGAAAGAGAAGGCTCTACGGAGCAAAAACCGTTATGCGTACAGGGTAAAAGATATCAGTTCATAATTGCCTGAGCGAAAGTAGATTGCAAAACTACACGGTATTGAGTAGCCCCAAGGCGGTAATGGTTCACAAATATTCTAAAAGCAAAATAAAAAGCCGTCCTAGAAGGACGGGGTTTCTACCCAGGTTTTTGATGAATCGCATTCTCTGGAAAGATAATCTCCTCTGGCAATGCACTTGCGCTCCTGCTTTGAGTGAACTGGAAGCGGATGCCGTTCCAAAGCGAATCGTCGTTGGAGAGTAGAGATTGACGATTAAAGCTTTTTAAGATTGCCTTTTCTACAGCGCAGTATTGATGTTCTGTTTTTGACATGACTCTCACCTTTTTGGCTCGGCTAATGAGAACATTGGCAGACAGCAACGACAAATCCGACCAGAACCACCACACTCAATTTCCATTTTTGGGAACACTACTTAAATTTACTTAACTTGGAGCCTTAACTGAACTATATTGTTACCAGATAATTTAAGCAATTTTGCTGGGCAAAAGGTGGTGAAGGTTTTCTTCCCGCCTTCTTGTTGTACTGTCTAGTTTTACCTAAAGTTTATAACCACGGTGCCGCACCAAGCGCAAGCTCAACATGCGTTTCAACTCGTGTATTCGTTGCAGGGCCAACAGAGCCAATTTATGGTTCAGTCGATAAAACCAGCTAGCCGTCCTTATAAAGCAGAAAAAGTTTTGCGTTTGTCTAGTAAGATTAAGCTGTTTGGAATTCAGGGTAGTCCTAAATAACTTCGCATCAATCCCAGTTCCTTTTCTGAAAGCATCTATTAACTAGCCTTATACATTTAGGATGACCGATTCTAGACATCTAGGTTGGACAACACTGAGATTATTGAGTTGAGGAGATAGAAATAAAACTTATGTCACTTATCAATGGTACTGTGCTAGACGACACCCTCGTTGGGACTTCTGGTGCTGATAGTATTTTCCGCTCGAATGGCAATAACTTGCTTGATGGTCTAGGGGGTAATGTAAGTTATAAGTTTACGAAGATTGCTGACACCAGTGGTCCGTTTAAATCTTTCACGAATTATCCTAGACCTGCAATTAACAATACGGGAACAGTTGCCTTTGCTGCTGAATTAGATGCAGGAGGTAACGGTATCTTCATTGGTAACGGTAAAGCAACGACCACTATTGCTGACACCAACGGTCCTTTTTCTTTCATCTACAGCGATTTTTCCTTCAACAACCAAGGAACGGTGGCTTTTGCTGCTGATGTAGACGAGGGTGGCAGCGGCATCTTTGTTGGTAACGGTGGGGCGACTTCTACCATCGCTGACACGAGCGGCTCCTTTTCGTCTGTATTTTCTCCTTCTATCAACGATAAGGGAACGGTAGCTTTTCAGGCTCTTCTAGATACATCGGGCGAAAGCGTTTTCACTGGTAATGGTGGAGCGCTCACTCCTATTGTTGAGACCAGCGACAACTTTGTTAGGTTCTCTAGTTCTGACATTAATGCGGAAGGAACAGTACTCTATAGAACATTACAACCTTCCAAGGGTACGGACAGTATATCTATCAATAGCAACGGGGTAGTTACTACCGTTGTTGATAATAGTGGACCTTTCAGCAGTTTCGGCACTCTCTCCTTAGATAACCCTTCGCTCAACGATGCAGGAACAGTAGCCTTTGGTGGAAGCTTAGATGGAGGAGGTAGTGGCATCTTCACCAAAAACGATGGCGTGATTTCAACGATTGCTGATACCAGTGGTCCGTTTGCTCGTTTTAACTTCAATCCTTCTATTAATAATAGTGGAGATGTCGCTTTTCTCGCTTCCCTAGACGCCGATACCCGTGGTGAAGGCATCTACACTGGATCAGATCCGATAGCTGATAAGGTTATTGCCACCGGCGATTCTCTGTTTGGTTCGACGGTGACAAACCTTGAGTTTTTTGGAGAAGGACTCAATGATGTCGGTCAAATCGCTTTCTACGCTAGTTTGGCGAATGGCACTACAGGCATCTTTGTTGCTAATCAAGTCATCTGAGCTAGTGCTTCCAGGCAAAGTTAACTGACCGAAAATTCCAAAACCTCTGACTTTATTGGGTAAGGAGGCACACATCGCCGTGTCCCCCTCCCCTTACCTAACTCCGCGAGAACGCTCCCGCCATAATCTTTACCTGTACTTGCGCTACTCCCTAAACTTGATGCGAAGCCAGAAAAGCTTCCACTTCATCTGCTGTCGGTTGGGAGGCGATCGCCCCTGGTTTCATAGTCGTTAATGCCCCCGATCCACTTGCATATGTGACGATTCTTCTCACTATCTCTGGATTGTTTAAGCTGTGAATACCATGAGTGAGGATTTGGTGGATGAACCCAGCCACAAAGCTGTCCCCCGCACCTGTTGTATCAACGACGGGGATGGAAAAAGCAGGTATTTTGCCTTCGTTTTCACCCAGGCAATAGGCGCAACCGTTTTCCCCATCTGTCACCAGCACGCCTTCTACAGAATCAAGGCGGTAAGTAATTGCCCCAGGATCTGCGGTATCAAATAGCCATTCTGCTTCTTCTTTTGAAAGTTTGAGAAAATCTACTTGCTTAAATAATTCTTGAATTTTTTGGGGAGCGATGTCAGGATTTGTCCAAAATACCGGACGCCAGTTGACATCCAATAAAATTTTGATATCGTACTGTTCTGCTAACTCAAGCGCACGGTGGACTGCTTGCCCACTTTCAGGATAAGCGAGTTCCAAAGTACCCAAAACCAGAAAATCTGCTGCTTCAAATAACTTCAGAGGTAATTTATCAGCTTTGAGGCGCGTATCTGCAAATTCTGTGGTGTCATGGTCTTTAAACCCGGCAAAAGTGCGATCGCCTGAGAGCGATCGCACAACATTCACTTGCCGCGTTGGTGCTGTGGGATGGCGCTGTACTCCTGTTGTATCCACACCAACTTTTTGTAATAGCTCTACCAGTTCATTACCTGGTGCATCCTCACCCACGGCTCCGATAAATGCTGCTGGTGTCCCCAGCTTCACCAAAGCACAAGCTACGTTCGCTGGTGCTCCCCCAGGGTAGGCAGTCCATGACTCAACTTCTTCTAGCTTTCGCCCCAGTTGATCGGCTAAACGGTCAAACAAAACTTCACCCAGGCACAAAACATGGGGATTGCTCATAAAACCTCGCGGGATGTTTGGAAACTCAGAGGCTTTAGCCCTGAGAGGAAAAACGACACGAGGGACTGCGCGTCCCCGTGAAAGGGGCTAGTTTTTGATTGGATATAATCCCAAGGAACTAGCAAACCTGTTTAAGTGAGGCAAATCTGAAGACGGGTTTCCCGTCGCAGGATATTGCCGTTCACCGAAGGTGTGCCGAAGGCATACCCGAAGGGTCTCCTCGCTCAACACAACTAAGATGCTGGTCTTTAACCACGACTTAACAAGAAGTCTTACAGATAACCCAAACTGGAGAAGTATTCGGGAGTGTGTACCAAGTTATGTCTCTATGAGCTAGTCACCACTTACGTCGCCCGACTTGTTTCGGACAAGCCCAGTGGCTTGAGCCAAGGGTTGATGACTGAATTTCAGATTTTGGATTACGAATTGCCAGTATAAAATCTACAATAATTTGTGCTACTTTGTCGGCAGTCATTCATACAATTAAATAGCAATTTTTGTTTCTTAAATAAGCCGTGGATGTTGCTCCTTACTGCTCATTTGACATCAGTAATATTTTGTATTTTTTTTTAATTTTATAGTATTTATTGATACTTAAATTTTTGATTTATGTTATACCAAGCGTGAAAAATGATTGCGACAGATGGAGCGCTAAAAGCGATTACGAATAATTCTTTTGCATCCCAAATCTAAAATCTAAAATCCAAAATGGTGTTACCGCTTTGGAACGGGCATGAAGTCAAAGGGCGCTGCCTCCCCTAACTCCCTAAACTCCACTTTTCTAAAAAGAGTATTTATGCTTACATTTGAAACAACTACCCACAGAAGAATCTTCTAGAATGAGAAAGAGCGATTAAGTACATATACTAAGGAGGATAAAATAACTCATGGCTGGTGGCGAGTCTCAGACCCCCGTTAGTCTGTCAGACAGAGAACTGCAAATTATCGACTTAGTGGCCGCTGGCTTAACTAACCAAGAAATTGCAGCTAAACTGGAAATAAGCAAGCGTACAGTTGATAACCATATCAGCAATATTCTCACCAAGACCGGTACTGACAACCGAGTGGCACTAGTCCGCTGGGCTTTGCATTGGGGCAAAGTCTGCTTGAATGATGTAAATTGCTGTCCCCTGCCTCTGCCTAATCAGAACGAATAAATGAATACCTAGTATACTGCCAAGCTCATTTTGACTGGTAACTTATTGTTCTCCTCCTCACAACTTACCTATTAAGTGTAAACCTATCAAAATCAAGCACCACAGATTACTGGATTATGTCGTTCTGGATAAAGGTTGTTTTTCCTCAGATCATAAATAAAGATATTTACTGTGGAAATTGTTTCAACCCTAGGCACAAGGACACTAGCAGCGCGACAGAAAGCTGGACAGAAAGCGCTTTTTGGGTTTGCCCACAAAGCATAGAAGCCAAGGTTTCTCAGCTTTCAAGAAGGAAAAACCTCGTTGCCGCTATGTGTCCTTATTAAAATTTTGCCTTTAGTAGACTGAAATAGATCCGATAATCAACAAAATTTAGCAACCATCCACAGGCTGAAACGCTACATTTAAAAGAAATCTCTATTGCTCCATCAGCTTAGGGAGCAGTGTTGCAATGAATACTTCCGCTTTTGCTAAAGGTGGCTCGTCTCCCTTTGATTTTTTTAATTTTGATTTTACAGCACCTCAGCCCACACAAGATGCGGATTTACTGAGGCATCTATCGTTTATCCCTGGATTAAAAGAAATTTTAATGGTGCGACAGGTTCATGCGCTGGAACACGCCACAGTTTGGGTTCTGAGTGGATCAAAAAACTTCCAAGCTCGCACAAGAACCCCGACGAGCAATTTTCAAGTTGACAACGAACTCTTAGGGGGTTTGTCTACAGAGCGAGGATTCTATCTATATGGAGAAGTAAATATCAGCAATTTGCGGCGTGCGGTAACGCTTGCTCGCCATCGCCTTACTAATGGAGAATGGGACTTGGCTGTGCATCCCCGTTGTGGGACAAATGCATCAGTAGGAATGCTGCTCACAGCTGGACTAGCAGTGGGAATGCATCTGCTGCTACCGCGAGGACCGATTGAGCAATTGATAGGTTTGGGCTTGGCGGCGACAACAGCCGCTGAACTAGCTCCTGACATTGGTGCTTTGGCGCAGCGTTACCTGACAACTTCAATTCCCTTCAATTTAGAAATTGAAAATATTACACGTACACGTGACTTTTGGGGACGACAGGCGTATTTTGTCGACGTGCAGTGGCGGGAATAGGAGGATGGGGGAGCAGGGGGAGAAATCAATTCAAAATTCAAAATTCAAAATTCAAAATTCAAAATTCAAAATTCGGAGTCTCTTCCTCATCCCCCTCATCCCCACGCCAGTCGCACGCCAGTCCCCAAGGGCGGGGGGAACCCCCGCACGGGGCTGGCTCCTCAAGTCGGGAAACCCGCCCACGGTGAGACAGCGCCCTTTGGAGGGTCTCCCGACCCAGGCGACTGCTCTCCCGTTGGGCGCTGGCTCCTCATCTTCCTCATCTCCCCATTTCCCCATTTTGGGTTGTAAAATCGTGTGCTGGTGTGTTGAATACTCTGTACTATATGTCTTTAGACCCTGATTTTGCCCCTAAACTGCGTGCTTCGGCTGACCGATTGTTCTCCTTGTTAGACAAATTCACCTCTGCACGGGTGCTAGTCATCGGAGATTTGACTCTAGACGAGTTTCTTACTGGTCAGGTGGAAAGAATTTCTCGCGAAGCACCAGTGTTAATTCTCCGCCATGAAACTACCAAGCAAGTGCCAGGAGGTGGGGCGAATGCGATTTACAACTTTGCCCGATTGGGGGCAAACGTTTTAGCAGTAGGACTTTTGGGCAAAGATGAACAGGGAAGGGCGCTACGTGGTCTTTTGGAAGCTGCACAAATCAATACTGATGGTGTTTTTGTTGATCCCAATCGCCCGACAGTGACTAAAACGCGGATTTCTGGTCATTCGCGTCAATCGGTGACTCAGCAAATCGTTCGGGTAGACCGAAAATCGGACGATTTGCCAGACTTGGATTTGCAAGTGCAGTTGTCTCAATATATTAAAGAACAAATTCATTCCATAGATGCCGTGATATGTTCTGATTACGGTGATGGAACTCTGACTCAGCCTGTGATTTCGGCGGCGCTGTCTGCTTCCCGAACAATTGTGGACGCCCAAAAACATCTGGAACGGTATCAGGGGGCGACGTTATTTACGCCAAATTTGCCGGAAGCAGAACTTGCTGTAGGTTATGCAATTACTGATGAGGCAACTTTAACTCAAGCAGGACAAGACTTGCTTGCCTTGACGCAGGCGCAGCATATTTTGATTACGCGTGGCGAGCAAGGGATGAGTTTGTTTGACAGCGAGGGCGGTGAACATCACATCCCAGCTTTTAATCGGACTAAGGTGTTTGATGTGACTGGTGCTGGAGATACTGTGGTGGCGGCGTTAACTTTGGGTTTGACTGCTGGGGCGTCGGCATGGGAAGCGACTATTTTAGGTAATTTAGCGGCTAGTATTGTTGTGCGGCGGTTTGGTACGACAACGACGACACCTGAAGAAATGAGGGTGGCGTTGCAACGGTTGTTGGAGGATAGTTAATTAACCACACTAGACGCTAAGGACGCACAGGAAGAGCAACTTAACATCCGCCAATACGACCTCGATACGGAGAATCAAGATTAGGCTTGACAATGGGGTTCCATCCCTCTATCACTTTTATGTAGTAGTGATCAGTACCGTCGCGGTGAGGAATGGTCTGATTTTCTGTAGGTATGGGAGTTGTATAATCAGCATTCTCTAATGCTGGGTTGTGCTGGCGAAGAATCTGCTCAACGGAAATGTTTTTGAGAGATTCAGGGTCTACCGTGTGGAACTTTGGCTCATTCATACGAAAATTATAAATTGTGATGTGAGGTGCAATAACTAACTACAATTCTCACAACAAGATTCCCGACTTCTTAAAGAAGTCGGGAATCTGAGGAATCTGGCGTGATTTTCGCCTATGCCGCTGTTGCTAATGCTATTAATGATATGCCAATAGGAAGGGGTACTTTAGACTCAAATTCCAGTACAGATTCTAAAATTTTTGTAGTCAGTGACTGCTGTTCTAGTTCGCTAACTGGGTTAGCTTTGCGTAACCACCGACTATAAAACAAGGCAACAGGAATAAGACTTGAGCCAAAGTAACGGCATTTGTTGACATTAAAGTCAAGAGATAATTTGTTGATTAATTCTTGCTTATGATAGCGCCGATAATGACCAAGCATTTCATCGTGATAACCAAATAACCATTGTAGCGCTGGTACAGAAATACAGATTAATCCATTTGGTTTTAGTAGATACGAAAGCTTTTTTATTGCTGCTTGGTCGTCTTTGATATGTTCTAAGACATCGTTAGAAACGATAATATCGTATTTTTCGGGTGCTGTGTAGTCTTCAATAGTGGTGTGATAAAGGTTGAGATTTTTAATATTATTCTCTATTTTTAAGTTTTGTGAAAGCTTGATAGCTTCAACGTCTACATCCAAAGCATCCACTTGCCAAGTTAAATTCTGCGATAGCAAAATGTTCATTTCTCCAGAACCACATCCTGCATTTAATACACGCAGGTTCGGTGTTTTGGGTAGCCATTGCATGACAATTTTGTACTTGGTTAAAGTATAGCGATCGCTAGAACGCGCTAAATAATCAGCCAGTTTATAATTTCTATCTTCTAAAGGTTTCATCAAATTCTGAAAAGCAAATAAACTCTCCTTGACTTTTTAGCCATATTAGATATTCTTCCAAACGGTCAAGCATTTCTTTCCCAGAGTCCTTGGTAATATAATTTGGCATTCTGAAGCTGGTAATATCAGTAAATTCCCAAGGATGAAAATACAGACTCATGTAACGGTCATTTTCAAGAGTAAGGCAGCTGCGTGTCTGTAACACAACGCAAGCCTTTATGCAACTTCTTTTGGTATTTGTCACGCATTGAAATTGCATCCATCGAGTTAATAAGTGTCAAGTAACAAAAGTATAGGTGTTCCAAGGGTATGGCAACATTGAAATAAGAAGACATGCCAAGTAGCCAACCTTTATGCTCACACCTGCTGACTTTCTCAAATACGCCCAGTGGTCGGGTATTGCAACATTAGTATTTGCTGCCTTGACGGTTTTGGCTTTTATTTTGAAATGGGGCCTTCGCTTTCGGATGGTGGGTTCTACTGGCTTTATGCTAGTGCTGACGGGTGGTCTATTTGCTCTCTCGTTGACGCCCTTGTCTCGCACTGTGATTCCAGGTGCAGTAAGATACAGTCGGGTTTATGACAACGGATCAACTCAAGCGGTCATTACCATCCCACCACAAATTACCCCATCACAATTAGAAGCTACCTTACGTCAAGCTGCTAGTGATTTGTATTCCTATGGTCGCTTGGGTACACGGGCAGAAAACCAATTGACTATTCGATTGCGTACTCTTGTCCACCCGGAACCAGGAATTTCAATACCACTTTACCTAGGTCAAGTCAAGCGATCGCTCGCGTCTCGTGAAGATTCTCAAATGGCGATCGAGATTTACCAGGACAAATTCGCCCAATTGCCACAGCTGCCCACCTCACACAAAAGTTAGAGTGATGAATTACGAGTTAAGAGTTGTGCATCCATAACTCATAACTCATAATTCCTCACTTTTACTACTGGGCTATTTTACTTTACTTAAGGCGCGCCAGGTACTCTCGTCCACTACGCCTGTTATCGGCACTTCATAGCGCCGTTGGAAGCTTGTCAGAGCTGATTCTGTCATGGAGCCAAAATTACCATCAATCCATCCTATATAATCACAGGTTGATTTGAGAATGCGCTGAACCTTCTTCACCAATTCTCCGTTGCAACCTTGACTCAATTCTGGCATATCTACTGGCGCACCTGTGTAAAGGGCACGCCAAGTACGCTCTGCTACAATCCCATCTTCTTCCAAAAAGACTCGGCGCTGAAAATTTTTAACACTTTGTTCGGTTTGGTATCCAAACTCACCATCGACGGCCCCTGTATAAATACCCCAAGCAAACAAGAGGTTTTGCAGTTCCTCTACTGGTTTACCGTTGGAACCTTCCTGTAGCACTGGCTGACTTAACTGTATTTGCAACGTCTCTTGCATTGTGTCGCTGGCATCACTGGTAGATGTCATTTTTCCTCTCAGACAAATTAATGTTTCTTATTTAACAGTAGTTTTTTAACTACTGATGCCGCATCACACCTAGGGATATTATGACAGGGAAGAAAAAGATTTTCCTATTGAAAAGGTAGTATTTTTTTAGTGTTAACAAATACAATGTTTATTAATCTTTTGTTAAGATATAAATCTGACAATAACGCTCACTAGGGTAAAGAGAATAGTCAAAATTTATTGGACTGTGGACTAATTACCCGTTACCTCTTCCCTAATCGGGGAAAGTTCTCCAAAATATCTGGAAGTGCTACTGTTAATTTGTTAATTAGTTATATGCCCAATCAATCGACTGAAACTTTGTCTACTCAAACTTCTAGTCCGTTGCTGGCTCTTTCGGTAGCTCCAGCAAAGGTCATTCGTGGCTCACAAATATTAACACAGGCAACTGATGCGATCGCTCGCTTGGGAAGTCGTCCCCTGATTGTAGCAGGTGAACGTACTCTTGCTGTCACCCAGGAAAGTTTACAACCACTTCTAAAACACCAACGGTTGCATATTGCCCAAGCCTTTTATACTCCTGATTGTAGTGAAGCCAGCTTGAAAGCTTTACACAAGGCAGCGAAAGAACATAAAGCCGATGTGATTATCGGTATTGGTGGTGGTAAAGCACTGGATACGGCGAAATTAATCGCTCATCAGTTGGAGTTACCAGTCGTCACAATTCCCACCTCAGCGGCGACGTGTGCGGCTTGGACTGCCCTGTCGAATGTGTATTCTGATGAAGGGGCATTTCTCTACGATGTCGCATTGGCAAACTGTCCTGATTTATTGATACTCGATTACGACTTGATAAAAACTGCCCCGCAACGTACGCTTGTGGCAGGAATTGGGGATGCGATCGCCAAATGGTATGAAGCCTCAGTTAGCAGCGGACACTCGGAACAAACCTTAATCATTGCCGCAGTGCAACAAGCCAGAGTTTTGCGAGATATCCTCTTCCAAAAATCTGCCACTGCTGTTAAAGAACCAGGTAGCGAAGCTTGGCAACAAGTTGTGGATGCAACGGTTCTCCTTGCTGGAGTCATTGGGGGACTAGGAGGCGCACAATGCCGTACCGTAGCGGCTCATGCCGTACACAATGGTTTAACTCACATTTCTAAAAGTGGCAGCATTCATGGCGAAAAAGTCGCTTATGGGATCTTAGTGCAACTGCGTTTAGAAGAAATGGTACAGGGCAATCAACTTGCAGCAGCAGCACGGCAACAATTATTAAAGTTTTATGCAGAGATAGGATTACCCCAAAAATTGGGCGATTTAGGATTAGGGAACATCACCTTAAACGAATTGCAAAAAGCTGCTGAAATTGCTTTATCTCCTCATTCTGACATCCACCGACTCCCATTCAAAGTTGCAGTAGAACAATTGATGGCGGCGATGGTTTCCACCACTGCGCCAGTAGAAGGACGCACGAATATGGGTTTGACGTCTGTTGTGAATGAGGCTGAGTGATTGTTAAACGACAACCGACACAGAGAAACGATGAGTTGGCTGGATAATTCATAATTCTGCGTTTCTCACCTTTTATAATTCATAATTCATAATTCTTTCGATGACATTAGATTGGATTGCCCCAGCTGAACGTATACAGAAATTACCACCTTACGTATTTGCTCGTCTCGATGAACTCAAGGCGAAAGCACGAGAGCAAGGGTTGGATTTGATTGATTTGGGCATGGGAAACCCGGATGGCGCAACACCGCAACCAGTGATAGAAGCGGCGATCAAAGCTTTGCAAAATCCGGCAAATCATGGCTATCCTCCTTTTGAGGGGACAGCGAGTTTCCGCCGCGCCATCACGAACTGGTATCGTCGTCGTTACGGAGTCGATTTAGATCCAGATAGCGAAGCATTGCCCCTTCTTGGTTCTAAAGAAGGATTGGCGCATCTTGCCATAGCTTACATTAATCCTGGTGACTTAATTCTAGTCCCCTCTCCGGCATACCCTGCCCATTTTCGTGGTCCAGTGATTGCTGGGGGCAAAGTTCATAGCTTAATTCTCAAACCAGAGAATGACTGGCTTATTGATTTGGCAGCAATTCCTGATGATGTTGCCCAAAGCGCAAAGATTCTCTATTTTAATTATCCCAGTAATCCGACAGCTGCCACTGCACCCCGCGAATTTTTTGAAGAAATTGTTGCCTTTGCCCGTAAGTATGAGATTTTACTCGTGCATGACTTGTGTTATGCGGAGTTAGCTTTTGATGGCTATCAACCGACGAGTTTGTTAGAAATTCCGGGTGCGAAAGACATTGGCGTTGAGTTTCATACCCTCTCCAAAACCTATAATATGGCAGGTTGGCGCGTCGGTTTTGTGGTAGGGAATCGTCATATTATACAAGGTTTGCGGACGCTGAAAACAAACTTGGATTATGGCATTTTTGCGGCATTGCAAACGGCAGCAGAAACCGCATTGCAACTGCCGGATAATTATTTACATGAGGTACAAGAACGCTACCGTACCCGCCGCGATTTTCTGGTTGAAGGTTTATCACAGTTGGGTTGGAATTTGAGTAAAACCAAAGCGACAATGTATCTGTGGGTTCCTTGTCCGGTTGGCGTCAGTTCCACAGATTTTGCTCTTAAGGTGTTGCAGCAAACTGGTGTTGTTGTCACGCCAGGTAATGCTTTTGGCGTTGCGGGTGAAGGGTATGTGCGAATCAGCTTGATTGCGGAGTGCGATCGCCTAGGTGAAGCTTTGCACCGTTTCAAACAAGCTAATATCCGCTTTCAATAACAAATGTATACGCTCTTTGGGCGGCTTCCCGGAGAATACACAGGTAGATGTTTTTTATCTGTGTGTTTTTGTGTCCATTAGTGGTTTTATAAAAGTACAAAATGTGTACAGCTTTACTGAAACGAAAGTCTCAGAATCTTAAGTCATTCAATAGCGTAGCCCTGCAAGATGTCCTTGTTATATACAGCATTTTAGTCCAGAGTAAGATGGCAACTAGAGGTTTCTAAAGCTAAAATTACCGATTAAGCCAATTGTTTTGGAAACATCTCAGCTATTGTGATTAATCAACACTCTGATAACCTTTTCAACCCTCAATTGAAAAAAACATCACTTGAGAGTTACAAATTTGGCTGGTTTGATTGGTTTTGTCTGTGGTATCCTCCTGGTTGGCTGATTATATTCAACCGCCACTGGCAGCATTATCATCAAGATCCAGATGGTTGGAATTGGTTGGAATACGGGTTATTTTTGATTCCCGGCGGATTTTACTTAGCACTTTTCATCCGCTGGTTACGGCTTGGCTGTCGTTCACCTCGTAGTGAGGTAGGTGAATTTGACCCAAATTATCAAAAAGCCTTTCGAGATGAAGTTATTGCTCCAATTATTAAATATTATTTCCGGGGAGAGTTGCAGCAAATTGAAAATTTGCCACAAACAGGACCAATGATTGTGGCAATGAATCATGCAGGAATGTGTTTTCCCTGGGACTTTTTAACACTAGGTTATCTATTAAGTAAAACACGAGGATGGTTGGTGCAACCGTTAACTGGTGTCTCTTTGTTTGACCATCCTTGGGTCATTTGGTGGTTACCACCCGGATGGTCAAAGGTTATGGGTGGTGTGAGAGCAGAGTTAGATGATTTTGAGGCGGCGATGCAAGAGCGCAAAATTCTCTTGTATGCACCAGAAGGTTTACGCGGACCAAAGAAAGGTTGGACAAAACGCTATCAACTAGAAACTTTTAATTCGAGTTTTATTCAATTAAGCTTACGTTATCAAGTTCCTATCTTGCCTGTTATTTGCATCGGTAATGAAAATTTACATCCTTGGACATTAAATATTAGAAAGTTGCAAAGGCTATTCAATTTACCATTTTTGCCTATATCACCTTTAATACCATTATTTATTCTCTTTCCATCAATGGGAGTTTGGGCGATGAGAAGTCGCCTGCGTTACTTTGTTCAACCTTTGCATACAGCCGAGTTAAAGGAACATAAGACAGAAAGAGCAGAGACTTATAAAAAAGCACAACAATTACGAGAAAAGCTGCAATGTCAAATGAATCAGTTGTTAAGTATTAAAGTTACAAGTGAAAAGTTTTGAGTTCGTTGTAGGGATACAAAGCTTTGCTCCTGAGTGTCAAAAATCACGTTCAAGCTTTTATTCCACGTTGATTTACCCCACCCCTTACCCCTCCCCTTGCTAAGGGGAGGGGAGGTTTTGGCGCTCTTACAAACCGGGGTGGGGTAAAGCGAGAATTGTGAGCAAGTATTTATGCAGAAGTGCCAAAGCGGTATCCTTTGCCGTAGACTGTATGAATTAATTGTGTTTCACCAGCTTGTTCAATCTTGCGTCGTAGCAGCCGAATTAATGCAGCAATAACATTGCTGCTAGGTGGTTCGTCATCTTTCCACAGATATTGGAGAATCTGCGCGTGAGTGAGCAATTGTCCCGTGTTTTCCATAAAATATTGCAAAAGCTGACTTTCTTTTTCTGATAAGTCGATGATCCTGCCTTGACGATAAGCGACTTGGTTTTCGCTATCGAGTTCTAAGTCCGCTACCGTAAGCCTTTGAGTTGTTGTACCGTAGGTTGGTGAACCGGAACGACGCAATAAAGCCCGAACTCGTGCGAGTAACTCCCGCAACTCAAAAGGTTTCACCAAATAGTCGTCCGCACCTGCATCCAAACCTTGTACTCGATCATCGAGAGTATCTTTAGCGGTAAGAAACAAGACGGGTGTGGTTTTGCCTTGGCGTCGTAATTCCTGACAAATCTCCAACCCGGTTTTGCCTGGCAGCATCCAATCTAAAATCAGTAAGTCATAACTGCCGCCTTGTGCAAGTTGGCTACCACTTGTCCCATCATAAGCCGCATCAACGCTGTATCCCTCACGAGTTAACAAGCGACTCAAAGGATCTGTTAATTCAACTTCATCATCAACAAGCAAAATTTGCATGGTTAGCCATGTGTACTTAGCTATCAGATATTATTATTTTGCTGCTCGCTGACTGCTACTTATGCTAACTGTTGCATTGCCGAAAGGGGAACTTCTTAAAAATAGCATCCGCATCCTGCAAGATGTGGGATTGGATTTTAGTGCTTTTTTGGACTCAAGTAATCGCCAACTTCAGATTTCCGACTCTAGTGGCAAAGCCAAAGGGCTGCTAGTGCGAGCGCAGGATGTCCCTGTTTATGTAGAATATGGTCAGGCACAGCTAGGTATTGTCGGTTACGATGTGTTGCGGGAGAAAAAGCCGCAAGTCGCCCAATTGGTTGATTTGCAGTTTGGACATTGTCGAATGTCGGTGGCGGTAAAGCAATCAAGCCCTTACCGTTCGGCGCTAGAATTACCAGCTCATGGTCGAGTGGCTTCCAAGTATGTCAATAGTGCGCGAGAATATTTCCACAGTCTAGATTTACCTGTGGAAATTGTACCGCTGTATGGTTCTGTGGAACTAGGTCCAATTACGGGGATGTCAGAGGCGATCGTGGATTTGGTTTCCACAGGGCGAACCTTACGCGAGAATGGTTTGCTTGAGATTGAAACTTTGTTTGAAAGTACGGCAAGATTGATTGCTCATCCTTTGAGTTATCGCTTAAACACGGGCAATTTACTTGGATGCGTCGAGCAGCTGCGCTCAACAGTTCTGTCTACAGTTTAAATCTACGTAATAATTATGTCCAATTGGAATGCACAGGATGACCACAAAAATTCTTCTCTACGAACGCAAGAAAATCTGACAATCTCAGCAAAAATACTACAAATCAATGTCAGAAAAAACTATAGATTTTGACGCCAACCCGCCAGTTGGTACTAACGAGTACGACAACATGGCTCAGATGGCTTTACCAGGTTATGAGGCAATGCATACAATGGCTTTGTCTTGTTTGAAAGCGCACTTAAGCGAAACATGTAATTTGTTGATTGTGGGTGCTGGTACTGGGATGGAGTTAGTCAAGTTTGGTCAGGACAATTCCCAGTGGCAAATTTTAGGTGTAGACCCATCTGCTAATATGCTATCCATTGCCCAAGAGAAAATACAGCAGCACGGCTTAGCTGAACGAGTTAAGCTATTTCAAGGATATACGCACGATTTGCCTGTGACTCCCCTGTATCATGCAGCAACTTGCATTTTAGTTATGCATTTTCTCCCAGATGATGGCAGCAAACTGGCATTACTTGAAAGTATTGCTCAGCGTTTGAAACCATCAGCTGCTTTTATCTTGGTAGATGTGTTTGGTGAAAAAGGCACTCGTGAATTAGAGCAGATGATTTTCATTTTGAAAGTCTTTTGGGAAGAAATGGGCATGAAGCCAGAAAGGATGGCTCAATTGCTAGAAACATTCAACAAAGGTGTTTACCCCATTCCAGAGGCGAGAGAGTTAGAATTATTACAGCAAGCAGGCTTTGGAAATATCATCAGATTTTATACAGGGTTTTGGGTTGGCGGTTGGGTAGCAACTAAAAATTGAAATTGTTTTCCTGTCTAAGTTTGTATAGCTTCAGGCTTCTAGTCTGTTGGCATTTGTCGCAAAATGTACACAGAATCTTCCGCCTGCCACTCTTGCCGTGAGATGGCGTAGTAAACGACTTTTCTGTTGTAGAGGAAGGCGTTTTTTTCATATTTCATCCCCACCTTAAGCATGACTCGCACAGAAGCAAAATTTGTTGGCCCAGCTAACGCCATAATCTGCTCTGCCTTTAGTTCCTCGAAGCCATACCTTAAACTAACTTTCGCGGCTTCTGTGGCAATTCCTTTTCCCCAGTAGCCGCGAGCAAGAGCATACACTAGTTCGTATTCAAGACTTGAATCCCATCAATTCCGGTCAAAGCTTTCTAGATTTCTACTAAGCATTGTTGCAAAATTCAAACTTCTTTGGCATTGTTGTAGATGGCATCTACCAAAAGTAGTATAAAATATAAGAAGTATCAACATAGACTCATCATAAGCCACCTTTTTTACTAAGAAAAAGAGCAAAGTATTAAGTAACTTTAAAAAGCTTTAATAAATATTTATGTTAGCGCTAATGACTCATGACGAAGCGGCGAGGCTTGAAGCCCTCCGGCAGTACCGAATTCTTGATACTGAACCCGAAGAAGCATACAACAATATTGCCCAGTTAGCTGCCTACATTTGTGGTACTCCCATAGTCTTGGTCAATTTTATTGATGAAAACCGCCAGTGGTTTAAGGCAAAAATAGGTTTGGATGTTTCAGAA
This sequence comes from Scytonema sp. HK-05, assembly GCF_963872035.1. Lineage (NCBI taxonomy): Bacteria > Bacillati > Cyanobacteriota > Cyanophyceae > Nostocales > Scytonemataceae > Scytonema > Scytonema sp. HK-05. The sequence continues at coordinate 47,933 of NZ_CAWMYC010000125.1, read as the reverse complement.
ATGCCCCGTAGCGTCGGATTGTCTTACCTTTGTCAGGAACGACAGGATGTAGTGGTTATTTCTGATACTTGGGCTGATGAACGGTTCGCAAAGAATTCAGTAGTTGTGTCTTATCCATATGTGCGGTTTTATGCAGGTGTACCCCTCATTACCCCAAACGGAGATATGGTGGGGACTCTTTGCGCGATTGACCAAGTGCCACGCCAACTGAGCGACAAACAAGTGGAAGCGCTTGTGGCGCTAGCCCGCCAGGTGATTAGCGAACTGGAACTCAGGCGTAATTTAGCTGAGGCGTCGCGTGTTACCGAGGAACTCAAGCGTACGGAGGAAAAACTGGCGCATAGCGAAAATCTTCTCCGCACAGTCATTGAATCAGAACCAGAGTGTGTAAAATTGCTTACCAAAAACGGCACACTACTGGAGATGAACCCGGCTGGACTGGCGATGATTGAAGCTGATTCCCTCAATCAAGTGCGGGGAGAATCCCTTTATCCCATAGTCGCTCCTGAGCATCGTCAAGCTTTTAAGGCACTTACCGCAAGCGTTTTCAAGGGCGAATCAGGAATACTGGAGTTTGAAATTGTTGGACTGAGAGGCACTCGTCGCTGGTTGGAAACCCACGCCGTCCCCCTGCGTGATTCTGATAAACACATTATTGCCTTGCTAGCAGTGACGCGCGACATCACCGAACGCAGGCGAACTGAAGCATCTTTGCGCGAGAGCGAACAACGATTGAAGCTGGCATTGCACGCTGCTAAACTCGGTTCCTGGGAACTAGATTTGAAAACGGGCGAGTTATATTCCTCCAACGAGTGCAAGGCAAACTTTGGTCTACCCCCCCAAGCAGAGTTTTCCTATACTGCGCTGTATGAACACATCCATCCTGAAGACCGCGCCTACGTGCAGGAGGCTGTGAAACAAGCTTTAGAGCAACGGAAAGATTATGAAACAGAGTACCGCAATATCTGGCTCGATGGCAGCGTTCACTGGATACTAGCACGAGGTACTGGAATTTACGATGCTGATGGTAGCCCAACTCGCATGATTGGTGTCATGCTTGACATCACTGATCGTAAGCAAGCAGAAGAGGAATCAAAGCGTCAAAACAAACGTTCTCAAGTGTTTTCCGAAATCACCCTCAAAATTCGTCAATCTTTACAACTTGAGACAATTCTCCAAACCGCAGTCACCGAAGTCCAAAAACTGCTGCATGCTGACCGAGTTCTGATCTTTAGGCGCTGGGGAGATGGTTCGGGAACTGTGGTGCAAGAGGCAGTGCTGCCAGGTTTTCCTGTAGTCTTAGGAAAAAATCTTGTTGATCCTTGCTTTGAAAGAGACTATCAAGAACCTTATCGTCAGGGAAGAGTCAGTGCGATCGCCAATCTGGAAACAGCAAACATTCAACTTTGTCATAAAGAATTTCTTGCACAGTTTGGTGTAAAAGCTAACTTGGTAGTACCAATTCTGCAAAGGGACAACTTGTGGGGTTTGCTGATTGCTCATCAATGTGAACATCCCCGAAATTGGAATACTCCAGAAATTGAGTTGTTGCAACAGTTGGCAAACCAAATAGGCATCGCCTTATCGCAAGCGCAACTTTTGGAACAACAAACTCGCCAAAGTCAGGAACTGGCTCGTTCCAATGCGGAATTGGAACAATTTGCCTACGTTGCTTCTCATGACTTGCAAGAACCGTTGCGAATGGTGGGGAGTTACTTGCAGCTTTTGGAGCGACGATACAAAGACAAGCTTGATGATCGGGCGAATGAGTTTATCGACTACGCTGTAGACGGAGCACGCCGGATGCAGACACTCATCAATGACTTGTTGAGCTATTCGCGTGTCAGCACGCGTGCTCAGCCCTTTAAGCCAGTTGATTGTAATGCTGTCCTCAACAACGCTCTCGCCAATCTCAAATTTGCTATTGAAGAAAGTGGCGCAGTCGTCACCCGCGATACTTTGCCGGAAGTGATGGCGGATGCTACGCAACTGTCGCAGTTGTTTCAGAACTTGATTGCCAATGCTATCAAATTCAAGAGCGAACAACCGCCCCAAATCCATATTGGGGTTGAACGCACAGAGCAAGAATGGCGATTTGCAGTGCGCGATAATGGTATTGGCATCGAACCTCAGTATGGCGATCGCATTTTTATAATTTTTCAGCGCTTGCATACCAGAGATAAGTACCCCGGCACAGGCATCGGCTTGGCAATATGTAAGAAAATTGTGGAACGCCACGGTGGAAATATCTGGATTGAGTCGCAACCGCAACATGGTGCAACTTTCTTCTTTACAATTCCTGATCGAGCGGCAAACCAATTGTGAACTTTGAAGTGATTATGCCTATTGAGGTTTTGCTAGTAGAAGACAACCCTGGCGATGTGGAGTTAACCCGCATAGCCCTAGAAGATAGCAAAATCTCCGTGAACCTGAATGTAGCGGTTGATGGCGTAGAGGCTATGGCATTCTTGCATAAACAGGCAAATTATGCTAATATGCCTACCCCCGATATTATCCTGCTTGACTTCAATCTGCCTAGAAAAGACGGGCGAGAGGTGCTGGCAGAAATCAAAGCAGATAAAATCCTCAAGCGCATTCCTGTAGTTGTTTTAACGACATCTGGGGCTGAAGAAGATATCCTCAGAGCCTACAACCTCTGTGCCAACTGCTATATCACTAAACCTGTTGACTTCGACCAGTTTGTCAAAATTGTACATTCCATAGAAAGTTTTTGGTTCACTGTTGTCAAGCTACCACCGGAGTGATAAGGGGGATGAGGGGGATGAAGGAGCAGGGGAAGAAACTAATGACTAATGACTAATGACAAATGACTAATGACTAAAAATAATGAAAATTTTATTAGTAGAAGATAATCCGGGTGATGTTCGTCTGTTGCAGGAATTTTTATGGGATGTCACCTCTGTCAAGCTTCACCTGAAGCAGGCGCAGGAATTAGAAGAGGCGCTGCACTTTTTGGAGCAAGAAAGGTTTGATGTCATTCTGCTAGACCTTTTACTTCCGGATAGCGAGGGACTAGAAACGTTTATCAAAATCCATCATCAGGCTCCTGCTATTCCCATTATCGTGTTGACAGGTTTTGATGATGATACCTTGGCGACTAGGGCAATGCAAGAAGGCGCTCAAGATTATTTGGTCAAGGGACAGGTGAATGGTGACTTACTGGTACGCTCAATGCGTTATGCTATTGAGCGTCAGCGAACGGAGGAAGCTCTGCGACAGAGTGAGGAGCGATTTCGGGTTGCTCTCAAGAACTCTCCTATCTTTGTCTTTAATCAAGATAAGGAGTTATGCTACACCTGGGTATATAATCCAAGTTTTGGGTTGACGGCACAAGAGATATTAGGCAAGCGAGACTGCGATTTTATTTGTGCTCAAGATGCAGAGCGTCTGACAGCTATTAAACGTGGTGTACTTGCCACGGGTATAGGAACTCGAGAGGAAGTTTCTATTACAACCGATCAAGGGACGCGGTATTACGATTTAACTGTAGAGCCATTGCAGAATGAGTCGCAAGAAGTCGTAGGCATCACCTGCGCTAGCATCGATATTAGTGAGCGCAAACTTGCTGAAGAGAAAATCCGCCAACAAGCGGCTTTACTTGATGTTACTACTGATGCGATTATTGTGCGAGATTTAGAGAATCGCATCTTATTCTGGAACAAAAGTGCAGAAAATTTGTACGGTTGGCAAGCTCAAGAGGTATTTGGCAAAAATGCCAACAAGGTTTTGTACAAGGAAATACCACCAGAAGTGGAAGCAGCTCTTTCAACCGTTATCAGCAAAGGTCAGTGGCAGGGCGAAGTAACTAAAGTTACTAAACTTCGTAAGGAAATTCTGGTAGAAAGCCGTTGGACATTAGTCTGTGATGAACAAGGAAAACCGATATCTATTCTCTGCGTTGACACAGATATTACCCAGAAAAAACTCTTGGAATCGCAATTGTTCCGCGCCCAACGCTTGGAAAGTATTGGCACCTTAGCTAGTGGTATCGCCCACGACCTGAACAACATCCTGACGCCGATTTTAGCAGTGGCTCAATTGTTACCCCTGAAATTCCCTGACGTCTACGACCAAGATAAGCACCTGCTGGAAATACTAGAAAACAGCGCCAAACGTGGAGCAGACTTAGTTAAGCAGGTTTTGTCATTTGCGCGAGGCGTGGAAGGGAAGCGCATGGCTTTACAACTCAAGCACCTGATCCGCGAAGTGGTGAAGATTCTCAAAGAGACGTTTCCTAAATCCGTTGAAGTCTCTATTGACATAGTGCCAGATTTGTGGATAGTTTCTGGAGATGGTACACAACTTCATCAGGTGCTGATGAACCTTTGTGTCAACGCCCGCGATGCTATGCCCAATGGCGGGACTTTAAGTATCCGTGCCGAAAATCTGTTTATTGATGAAAACTATGCGGGGATGCACTTAGAAGCCAAAACCGGACCCTATACTGTGACGACTGTTTCGGATACTGGAGTTGGCATTCCTCGTGAAGTTTTAGACAGAATTTTCGAGCCATTTTTCACAACTAAAGAACAAGGTAAAGGTACGGGGTTAGGTCTTTCCACTGTTATTGGCATTGTCAAAAGTCACGGTGGCTTTGTGAACGTGTATAGTGAGGTGGGATCTGGCACGAGTTTTAAGATTTACTTACCAGCAGTGCAGGAAATGGAAACACAGCCAGCACAGGAAATGGAGATTCTGGCGGGACAAGGAGAATTGATTCTGGTTGTGGATGATGAACCCTCGATTCAAGAAATTACCAAAGCTTCTTTAGAAACATACAATTACAAAATTCTCACTGCTAATGATGGCATTGAGGCGATCGCCTTATACGCCCAACATAAGCACGAAATTAGTGCTGTGTTGATTGATATGATGCTACCTGCCTTAGATGGTTTAACTGCGATGCGTACTTTGCAAAAAATCAACCCACAAGTCAAAATTATTGCTTCTAGTGGGCTGATGTCTAGCACTAAGCTGGCAGCAGTGATGGACAGTGGTGTCAAAACATTTTTGTCGAAGCCTTACACGCTCAAGGAATTATTGCACACTTTACAGGTGGTTCTGAGTGAAAACTAACCTACAGCTTAGGTTTGTACAATATATGAAGTATCATCTGGTTGCCATTGGGAACGCGAAATGACGTAATACACGACATCATGACCGTAGTAGCGAGCATTCTTTTGATACTTCATTCCGACTTTTTGAATCACACGCACTCAAGCAATGTTTTGTGGTATGGCAATAGCGACAATTTTATCGAGCTTGAGTTCCAAAAACCCATACTTCAAAGTGGCACCCGATGCTTCTGTCGCAATTCCCATGTTCCAGTACGATTTGTCAAACACATAGCCAAGTTCAACCTCCGGGGTATTTTCCAAGAAACCAAGCCCGCAACGACCAATCATTTTGCCGGTGTCTTTGTGAATGACTGCCCACATTCCAAAGTTCTGTTCTTGCCACTGTTTGATATGTTTGAACAAGCTTGTTTGCGTTTGTTCTTTTGTTCTTGGCGATAGATATCTCATGACTTCTGGATCGCTGTAGAGGCGAAACAAGTCATCAAAATCGTCTTAACCGTAGCCGTGCGGTTTCAATTTCAGGCATTTTCTAAAATGTAAGGGGAATTATCGGGTTGCCAGGCTTTTCGTGCAAGGGCATAGTACACCACATTTAAGTTGTAGAAGTGGGCATCTTTTTCATACTTCAACCCTGCTTTCTCCATCACACGCCGCGAAGCCAAATGTTCTGGTGCGGTGATGGCAACAATTTTATCTAGCTTGACTTCCTCAAAACCATATCTCAGGCTTGCTTTTGTCGCTTCCGTAGCAATGCCTTGATTCCAGTAACCTTGATCCAAGCGATAGAGGACTTCAACTTCTGGGCTGCTTGGTAAAAAATTTAATCCGCAATGACCTAGTAATTTACTAGTTGGCTTGTGAACAACAGCCCAAACCCCAAAGCCATGCTGATTCCAATGTTGGATAAAAAACTCTAAAATTTCCTGAGTAGCTTGTTTTACCTTTTCTTTTGGAATTGGTCCTCTAGGTGAGTATTTCATCACTTCTGGATTACCCAAAATCACACTGAGTTCCTCCAAATCCTCTAACATATAAGGTCTCAGCTGCAGCCGTGCGGTTTCAATCTCTGGCATGGTGTCAAGGTAGGAATGGAAACACTACATTAGGGAGATGTGCTTTTTGTGTTGTAAAAATTAATATAATGCTCTTATTATGAGCACTTCCAAACCCCAAAAAAAAATTCACACAGGTTCCCGTCGGGGTGAAAATGACTGGCGGTTATTTTTGCGTCTCGTACCTTATGCCCGTCGTCATGGGCGATCGCTCTTCGTTAGCATTTTGCTGCTGGTGCCAATAGCAGTCGCTAACGCTGTGGAACCGCAGCTGATTGGACAAATTATTTCCCTGATTCGCAAAGAACCAAACACCTATGAGTTTCTCAAGAATCGCCCGTTGTTACAGGGGCTAAATATCATTGAAGGGTTGTTGCTGATCACGCTCAGTGTACGACTGCTATTTACAGGTTTTCAGGGTTATTTGGTACAAAAGCTAGGTCAGCAAATCACTGCGGAAATTCGCCAAGACTTGTTTCATCATGTCACATCTTTGGCGGTGCGCTTTTTTGACAAAACAGCCGTAGGTAAATTAATCACCAGACTCACCAGTGATGTGGAAGTCTTGGGAGATGTCTTTTCCACCGGGGCGATCGGCATTGTCTCAGATATGTTTTCCATGCTGGTGATTCTTGGTTTTATGTTTTCTATGCAGTGGCAACTTGCTTTTTTGCTACTGATAGTTTTCTTGCCAGTTGCCTGTATTATAATATACTTGCAAAAAGAATATCGCAAAGCCAATTATAAGGTCAGGGAAGAACTTTCTCTACTCAATTCTCAGCTACAAGAAAATATTATTGGCATAAATGTCGTGCAATTGTTCCGGCGGGAAAAATTCAATGCAGAGTTGTTTCGCAGGAACAATCAACGTTACGTCCACGAGGTAGATAATACTATCTTTTATGATTCAGCGGTTTCGTCAACCTTGGAATGGATTGCCTTAATTGCCGTTGCAGGTGTTTTGTGGGTGGGCGGTGATTTACTACTGGGAAAAAGCTTGACTTTTGGGATATTATCTGCATTTATATTCTATGCCCAGCGCTTATTCGACCCTTTACGGCAGTTTGCGGAAAAATTCACTGTGATTCAATCTGGTTTCACTGCTATAGAACGCGTGAGTGAAATTTTGGATGAACCGATAGAAATACGCGATCGCGCTAATCCCAGATTCTCAATTTTGGATTCTCGGTTGGGTTATATAGACGGAATAACTCATAATCCCGAACTTCCAACGGAAAATTCACAAGCTGAACTTGGAGAAATCCGCTTTGAACACGTCTGGTTTGCTTACAAAGACGATGATTATGTGATCAAGGATTTGGACTTCACCATTCATCCTGGTGAGAAAATCGCATTAGTAGGTCCTACAGGTGCAGGTAAAAGTTCCATCATCCGTCTTTTGTGTCGCCTTTACGAACCAAATCAAGGACGTATTTTGGTGGATGGGATAGATATCCGGGAAATACCCCAAGCAGAACTGCGGCGTTACATGGCTGTGATTTTGCAAGAAGGTTTTTTGTTTGCTGGTGATGTCAAAAGCAACATTACGTTAGGGGACAGCTACAGTTTTGAGGAAATCCAACAAGCAGCAGCGAAAACTAACATCACTCAGTTTATTGAACAACTGCCCCAAGGTTATGATACCCAACTCAGAGAACGGGGTACAAATCTTTCTAGCGGTCAAAAGCAACTTTTAGCATTTGCGCGTGCTGCAATTCGCAACCCAGAAATTTTGATTCTGGATGAGGCAACTGCTAGTCTGGATGTTGGGACAGAAGCTTTAATTCAGGAAGCTTTAAACAAACTTTTAGTGGGACGTACCGCCATCATTATTGCTCACCGCCTGTCTACAATTCGCAATGTGGATCGGATTTTTGTACTCAAGCGCGGAGAGTTAATAGAACAGGGAAGTCATGAAGAGTTGCTGCAAACAGGAGGAATGTACGCCACTTTGCATAATTTGCAGATGTTAGGAAGTTGAAGAATTTTGGATGTTAGATTTTAAATTTTCATTTAACTGCCCTACCTCCTGATCAGAATTGGCGATAGTCCTTCATAATACTTGTGGGGTGGGCTGTCCAGCCATTGGTGTCAACTTAAGCAATGAAAGCTCAGCATTACAGCATTTTATCTTTTTGAGGGGGTCTGGGGGAGCTATAAGACCCACACCATAATTTAATTTGGTGTGGGATACATGGACTCCTCCAGGTTAATTTTACTCCGATTCAATATCCCTAAAATTAACAAATATAACCCGAATGTTTCTTGATGATTCTTGGCAGAAATGATAGCATTCATATACCGGATAACTAACGGTTGCCTTGACTCAAACGGACACGCCTTGGTAGCGTGGCGAACAGCGCAAACGGCATAAACTAGTCTGTACCTTGACAACTGAAGTTAGGGCGTTCCAGCCAGAATTTGCTATAGGTCGTAGCTTCTGTGGCTGGGTAAAAACTTCACAGTATGTAGGTCTAAGGCTTCAAGAGCGAAAACTTGGTAGCCATGTACGCATGGGCTGTGCGGAAGGGAAACTGCCTGGGCAATCGGTCTGCCGGGGAATAAGTCATGATAGCGAAGCGAGACGTAGTCTGGCTGTTCTAGGTAAGTGGTGAAATACCTGCACGCGGAAATAACCAGGAAGGCTTAATCGCGAGATTGAGAAGCCTACACTATAATCTTTGATTTAGTGTAGGAGAGGTCACTGTTATTATGTCGCCCACAATTTTGCACAGAACCCCACCCCGGTTTTGTCTTGCGCCAAAACTTCCCCTCCCCGCTTGCGGGGAGGGGATTAAGGGGTGGGGTGAAATCAACGTGGAATCAAGGGTTGAACGTGATTGTTGACACGTATGGTATCTTACCCGCCCTTACCTCTTTTTATCTACATACTCCCACATTTACTATAAGTTGCCAGCTTATTAGAAGCAAGGCAGAAGCTATCTACAGCATACTTAGGACAGACTGATTCTTGCGTAGCATTACAAGAAGCCCGAAGTTTTACACTTTGAGTTTCGTCTTTCACCAGCTTGGCTTGATAACAGTATAGACCATCTGGTTTTTCAACATTTAACTCAGCGAGAATCATATTTTTGTCTAAGTTTTGCTGAATGATTTCGCCTGAGACTTTGTAGTTAAACCAATCCCATCCGTAGCGAAGAATGAGTTCTCTTTCTAAAACTTGAAGTGAGTTTGGCAGAATTCCCCAACCTCTATACACTTTCTTCAATAATGTGATGTCACCAGTACGAGTCAAAATCGACTGAAATGATTCTTGATCTAAAGCTCCATAATATCTTCCATCTGGGAAATCTATAGCTGTTGGAGCAAACCGATGTCCACCAAAATGGCTAGATTTCCAAATACGAACATTGTCTAATTCCAAACTAGAAACGATAGATGTAGCGTTAAAGTAAAACGGATTGCCATACCTAGCACAACACCTATCATGGCTACCGTGAGTACATATAAGAATATCTCTCGTTACACTTGTTTGAGCATCATAATCAGAAAATCCGCCCCGTAACCATTTTCTAACAACCGGTGCTACTAGCTCAATATTTGCCAACTGAAATTCTTGCTTACGATACCCATTGCTCAAACCCTCTTTTCTTTGATAAATCAACAAGGTTGTGCTATCTGCTTTATGCGATACATTGTTGGCAATCAAGAGAAACTTGATAGGCAACTTATTTCGTTTCACCTCCTTGATCAAAATCTGCAAATTTTCAGGAACCCACCTAGAGTTAAAACCTTCCGATGTCCAAGGTGGAGGACATTCCACTAATATATAAGTCTGCTCATTAGTGGCACTACCAATAATATCTTCTCCTGCTTGTCGCGAATAGTCGGAACAAAAGAAAGTATTCATCTCACTCTACTGTACTTAATTAATGTGTTTTACGAACAAAGGATATTACAAACAGAGATGGTGTTATTAGCTACCAATTTCCCGAACAACACCTTCGGCTGTCAAGCATAACAACAGATGAAAGATATTTATCTTCCAGTCAAAACAGGGTAGCCCATTGCTTACAAGGCTTTTCGTACAAACTCCTACGTTCAAAAAGCTGACAGCTCTTTTGATGAGTGCTTTCTTGTCTGCAATGATAATTTTAGATACCCAACAATAGAGTATCTTTATACTCCTCTTTTTATCCACTTCCCACTGCTGCAAGAAGTTAGTATTTGTGCTTTGATTTAGTAATTTTTCATTTAAAGCAAAGTACAAATTCAAATACTTGAGTTGATGGAAGTTTAAAGTAGATGAAATATCTTTCCCAGAAAAAGAGCTAGCAATTTTATTTTGCCCTTCACTAGATAGAAAAACTGCTTCTTGTGTACAATTTTTTTTTATAAGTTGTTGCAGTCTAAATGGTTTTCTCAAATTTATCAGTTGATACATATTGATAATTTTTCTCAATTGCAAATCAAAAAAATAAAAGGGAAACTAATTATTACGAATTTCTAGCATCAAGTGAGAGTACATAATTTAATATGTTGCACCCTTTTTTGTATACTTAATACTAAATATTAGCAACTATTTATTGCTAATATCATTTTTTTTCAACATCAATCTTCAACTTATAAGAGGTATTTTTACTTAGCGGTAACATGGCAATCTCCTCAAGAATAATATGAATATCACTGGTACGGCACTGCTTTTCGGCAGATTTTGCTCATTCCTACGATATATTCTGACTTAGACTATCTTAAGCATTTTTTCACCTTTTCTAAGCTCCTGAAAATGCTATCAGGGCTGGAGTAGGGCGTCTGCTATGACTCTAACGGAAGTCAATAACAAAAGCAAGTATTTGCCAATTTTTATAATCATCACTACCGTTCCAAACTGGGAGATGCGAGCTAATGCATTCTTTCACTCGCATCACATAGCTGACAATGCCTGCTGGAAGGAGGTTTTGCCTTCCGGATACGATAATTATTCTCGGATAGTAGAAAATTTGTGCAAATAGTTTAAGGAAGTTACCTTCTTTCATGCTTGGAGAAAAACTTAGAATTCAGAACTCACAATGTAGAATAATTCTCAGAATAAATTTGGGTAATTCACAAAAAAAAACTTGTTGTATTTATGAATAAATTCTAGGGTTGCAACCTTGCTCCACCGAATCTTGCAGATTTTATAAGCTGAATTATGAGTCGTAATTTCTTGCTTTGTCATAACTCTTATCTGACTCGATTCAAGTTAATATAGTAAATAAAATAAATCCCGCGAGTTGTTGCTATGGCTTCTGCTTGTTTCCGCTTTTATGCAGAGTTGAATGATTTCTTAGCTTCGCATAAAAAGCAGGTAAGAATAGCCCATTTTTTTACTGAAAAAGCCTCAATTAAAGACATGATTGAATCTTTTGGTGTCCCTCATCCAGAAGTTTCTTGTATTGAAGTGAACGGAAAATCTGTAGATTTTTCCTACATTGTCCAGGATGGAGATAATATCGATGTCTATCCAATTTCTGCTACAGATATAGTTACATCCACCATCTCTATTAGACCTGAACCCCTAAGTATTATCCGCTTCGTTTTAGATATTCATTTAGGCAAGCTAGCAACATCTTTACGGCTGTTAGGGTTTGATACGTTATACCGCAATGACTATGAAGATGAAGAATTAGCTCACATCTCCAGTACCCAAAACCGAATTCTGTTAACTCGCGATCGCGCTTTATTAATGCGAAGTATTGTGAGCTATGGCTACTATGTAAGAAATACTGACCCGCAGAAACAAATTGTTGAGCTCATGCAACGCTTCGACCTGTATAAATTAGTATCACCCTTTCAACGGTGTTTACGCTGCAATGGATTATTAGAACCTGTAGCAAAAGAATCAATTGTTGACCAATTGCCAGAAAGTGTCAAATTGTACAATAATGAATTTCATCGCTGTCAAAACTGCAACCAAATTTACTGGAAAGGGTCGCATTATGAAAGATTGCAACAGTTTGTTGACTTGGTAGTGGGTAATAAGTAATGGGTATTGGGTAGTGGGAAAACAACTAACCACTCATAACCAACAACTACCAATTCCCTAATCTCTATTACTCATAGACTGTGACATTGATATTAGCGCTTGATTTTGGCGGAACAAAGCTGGCAGCAGCGACGATAAATGCGGGTTCCAAGCAATGGCTGGGATACGAACGTCGCCTTTCACCTCCAAATGCAAATGCTGACACTGATTTGGAAATTATGCGTTCTGTTATCAATTCTTTACTAAAGGGAGCGAAACCAGACGCTATTGGTGTTAGCTTTGGCGGACCAGTGGACGCAACAACAGGGAAGGTCAGGCTGTCCCATCATGTCCTTGGATGGGAAAATGTTCCCCTGCGCGACTTGCTAGAGGAAGAGTTTGGCGTTCCTGCTGGTGTAGATAACGATGCTAATGTTGCTGCTTTGGGCGAACATCGCTTTGGTGCAGGTCAGGGTTACGATAGCTTGTTTTACATTACCGTTAGCACTGGCGTGGGGGGCGGTTGGATACTCAATGGTCAGCCTTGGCGAGGTAGTGAAGGGATGGCTGGCGAAATTGGACACATGGTTGTAGACCCGAATGGACCTGTGTGTTTGTGTGGAAAGCGGGGGTGTGTGGAGAGGTTGGCTTCGGGACCTTATATGGCGCAGGATGTGAGGGAGGTTTTGAGAAACGAACCGCCAAGACGCCAAGGACGCCAAGGAGGAGACATTCTCAGAGAGTTGGTGGGAGATAATTTGGAGTTGATTACGGGACAAGTGGTGAGTGAAGCTGCGGCGGGTGGGGATAATTTGGCTCAGGAAATTTTGTACAGGGCTAGTTGGGCGCTGGGTGTGGGTATTGGTAATGTGGCGAATTTAATCAACCCGCAGCGGTTTGTGTTGGGTGGTGGTGTGATGAAGGCGGGTGAGGATTTTTGGGAGGTGTTGCGAAGGGTGGCGCGGGAGACGGCGTTACCTGAGGTGAATTTTGAGATTGTTTCAGCAGCGCTGGGGGATGATGCCCCGTTGTGGGGGGCGGTAGCGTTGGCTGAGGATATTTTATGCTGAAGGTTTAGAGCCAGGATTCAATAGACCTCTTACAAAAGTATGATTAATGGATATTTAGAACCACAGATGCACACAGATGAACACAGATAAATCATCCGTGTGCATCTGGAGGACACTGCGCCCTTGGGGGTTCCCCCCGTTGAAGCAAGTGTCCGTTGTTCATCTGTGGTTTGATTTTCATTCTTCTTGACTTTTGCAAGAAGTTTAATGTAGGACTTAGGCACTGTACAAATACACAGTAATATGCATTTAAGCTCTGGGATTCGAGTGTACTGATTCGTGACAGGTTAAGAAAAATGCACTGGATTAGCCTGTAAGCGGATGCGCCGAAGTACCTCCCCAACGGTTGCAACAATCATCACTCCAGCCACAACGGTTAGTGCGCCATGTACGGTCATCTCGAAGCCACCTAATGCAACCAGTAACGTTGTTGCCGCTGCTGGGGGATGAGAGGCTTTCAGAAGTAATCCGAACAGCATATTCAATCCCACGGCTAGCACGGCAGCCCAAACGCGAATCGGCGTCAGGTGGTGGGTCGAGAGAACGGCTGGAGCCGCCTGTGCTCCTACCAGGGCAACCGATAAAAAGCCTGCTCCCAGTCCCAAGCAATGACCGATTACGGTGTTGTAGAATCTGGCTGTAGGCTGTCCTGGGGTTTCAACCTGCAAAAAGGCAGTTGGACCTAAGCTAGGAAAGAGCCAGGGTTGGTGTGCCAAAAGCCCGATGATGCCAACCATTAACATCAATCCCCCAGCGGTCAGGGGTGCCCATACGACATCAGGGAGTGCTGCAAACCACAGCCATTTTTGCCCAACGCCATTCTTGTTCTTCTGATGCTGTTGACTCATGTTGTTTAAGCGTTAGGTTGCCACAACGAGCGCCTGGGGTGCAGCTTGCTGAATGCGAGAGTGCAACCAGGCAAGCTGCCGTTTGGTCTGCGCAGTAAACCGCTGACAAAAGGCTTCTAACTCTGGGTCACGCAGAGCTTTGGCGGCTTGGTCTAGCACTCCTAAGCAAAGCTGCACCTCGCTCGCCAGCAACCACAAATCGTGGAGGTCACGCATCAGAGCAAGGCTACCGGTGCGGGGTCCGGCAAAGAGTACCTGAGTCAATCGCTCTGGTTCGTCACTTTTCTCCTCTGAGTAGCGTTCAATCAACGGTTGGAGGGACGCGATCGCCTCCTGTGACCAAGACGCTACAAGCTGGCAGGTCTGATAGATATCGGGTTCATCGCCGTGATGATCTGCCACCAACAGGAGTGCATCTACGAGCTGCTGTTCGCTGGCATCAAGTAGCCCCAGGTAGTTCCCAATATGCATTTCACACCTCCGCTTTCGTCATTACGTCCTTGCCTGAATCCATGACTGTCTCAGCCACAGGCGCGGTCTGCTTGTGCGGTTCATTGCCTTCAAGCTTACGAATATAGACAGCCGCATATTTGAAGTGGGGCTGTTTACTGATGGGGTCCCACTCTGTCAGAGTGAGTTCATTGGCGGCACGGGGGCGATCAGCTTTATCCCAGTATCCATAGTGAAAGGGAATGAAGACTAACCCCGGTTCGATATCGCCAATCCGGGCAGGTTCGACCACCCGTCCCCGTCGCGATACTACTTCCACCAAATCACCTTCCGCAATGCCGTAGTCTTGGGCATCTTCTGGGGAGATTTGCACAAATGCATCGGGGGCGGCGTCGTGAAGCGCTTTTGCCCGTGCTGTCTTGGTACGGGTGTGAAAATGATAGACGAGTCTGCCGGTGGTTAGCATCAGGGGATACTGCTCATCGGGTTGCTCGTGCGGCGGTTGGTAATCGCTGGCTCTAATCCGTGCTCGCCCTTTTGGATCGTTGGCGCGGTACTCTTCTTCGCTCGTAGAAGCCCCGGTATCAAAATCTTGCCCGAACGTTTCGCAGTAGTCGGCAGCAGTGTTGAATATCCCATCCGTATATAGGTGGTTGGTTCCTTCAGGAAATTGTTCGTTGCAGGGCCACTGAATACCAGAACCACCTGTCAGCTTGGCATAACTCATTCCGGTATAGTCGCAGGGACGACCGCGAGTGCATTCCTTCCAGGCTTCAAATGCACTTTCAGAATCGTGCCATTTGATGAGCGGTGCGCCGTCTTTGTCCCGGAAATCCATGCGGCGGGCATAATCTAAGAAGATATCCAGATCTGATCGCGCCTCACCGGGTGGAGCGATCGCCTTGTGGGAAATATGCACCGTCCGTCCGGCATTGGTATAGGTGCCTGTTTTTTCACCCCAAATTGCAGCAGGAAGCACCACATCAGCCAGTTGAGCCGTTTCGGTCATGAAGGCATCCTGGACGATTACAAACAAGTCTTCTTTTGCCAGAATCTGTCGAATCCGGTGCAGTTCGGGCATTGAAACCGCTGGGTTCGTGGCGCTAATCCAGAGCATCTTAATCGAACCTTGCTCACAGTAGCGAAAGATTTGCATCGCGTGGGTTGGTGGCGACCAGTGCGGAATGATATTGATATCTACGTTCCACAATCGCGCCAGTTCTTCGATGTGGTTGGGATTGCCCCAGTTGCGAAATCCTGGCATATCGCCATCTGCGCCGCACTCACGGGTATTTTGTGCGGTCGGCTGTCCATTCATCTGCAAAACACCACAGCCATCTTTGCCGATCAGTCCCCGAATCAGATGCAAGTTATTCACCTGACAGGCAGCGGCAGTCGCCTGCATCGATTGATACACACCTTGCAAAACGGTGGATGTCAGTGTAGATGCTGAACCAAGAATCTCAGCCGCCGCCCGTAACTGATCCGCAGGAACGCCTGCGACCTGTTCCACGCGATCAGGTGTCCACTTGCTGACGACAGCTTTTAAGTTCTCAAACCCTACCGTATGCGCGTTGATAAACTTATGATCAATTTGCTCCGCTTCAATAATCAGGTTTAATAAGCCGTTCATCACCGGGATATTGGTGCCCACGCGGGGGGATAGGTGGACATCAGCTTTGGCAGCCGTAAACGTGTTGCGCGGATCAATGACAACAATTTTTGGAGGATTGGGTCCAGCTAGGCGATCGAGAATACGCATCCACAATACGGTTTGTTGAGAAGCGATATTGTGCCCGACATGCAAAATAGCGTCAGTCGTATCCAGGTCTTTGTAAGAGCCAGTCTGACCGTCTGTTCCGAACGACTCTTTCAGGGCAGCAGCAGCAGTCGCGGTACATAAGCGGGTGTTGCCATCCATATGAGGCGTCCCTAGACCCGCCTTGCCAATGACTCCTAGCGTGTAGTATTCTTCAATGAACAACTGTCCAGTGGTATAGAAGCCAATCGCCCCACTAGTGTCCTTTACGACAATGTCTTTTGACCGCTGCACAATCAAGTCCATTGCCTCATCCCAAGTTGCCTGCTCAAACTTTCCTTGACGACGGATGAGCGGATGCGTGAGGCGGTCTGGACTGTTATTTGCCTCCCAACCGTTTAGCCCTTTGGGTCCGAGTCGCCCATGATTGGCGATGTCTACTTCACGACCCCGCACCCCGACAATGCGTCCGTCTTTGACTCCAATATCCATGCCACAACCGTTGGAGCAAAGAACGCACGCCGATTGCACCCATTGATCGGGTTCTTCGAGCGATCGCTCATCGACTCGGACAGGCCAATCACCAAAAAAGGGGGTACGCTGACCCCAAACATCCGTAATGCTATCCCGCGTTTGATGCATTCTTCCTCTTGTGAGTTTATGGTTGCTGCTTTTATCCCAGATGGAGACATCAATCTCTAAGCAATGTCAATTATTTAGTAATTTTCATAACCAAATACTTTGTTTTCGACAACACATATAATTCACTGTAAGCCTACCGAAAGCGTTGAAGTTGAGCTACTCTTCTAAGGAGGATTTTTCTGTGTTACCTTGGCTACAAATAAATGTTAAGCAGCTTGTGTTATAAAAACGTTCATTTGTGAAATTGTGTTAAATTCTTGATCATTTGACACTTTCTTGAGTCTTTCACAAGCATGCGACTATACGCGCCCATTTCTTGGCTTAGATGGGAGGAGAGTCGCCCCGCCCATGCTACCACCCTCACGGCACTAATCTGACAATATTAGCAACTTTTCTCACAGCGATCGCTTGTTTTTGAGGAATGCCAGTTTGACCTTGACTGTCAGCAGTATAATCTCTCAGGGCTGATCTAAGTTGGTCAAGTCCTGAAAAGGAAAAGCGATCGCAATTCCTAAAAAACGTAACTGATACAGAATAAACAATAATAAAAAAATATACTTGATACTTGAGTTTGCAAATTTAATAATTAAAAATTATGAAAGTAAAATCCGTTTCATTTGAAAATTATAAAGCATTTTACGAAAAGTAGACAATGCAATTAAAGCCAATTACTGTTTTGATTGGCAAAAACAGTTCAGGTAAAAGTTCTATTGCCAAACTATTTACCTTATTTGAAAACTCGCTTATGGGTAATATTGATGAACCGTTGTTATTAAAGAACAATGGTGTGGAATTGGGTGGAGAGTTTGATAATTTGTTTTTTGAGAATAACCCAGCTGGAATTCCTTTAATTTTTCAGATTGTATTTGAAAACAATGTACAAATAGAAGTTGGTTTACTAAAAAAAGTGGACGGCTATGGATTAGATGTTTTTCAATGGAAATATAAAGATAATACACAGGAATTTGAACTTGAACTTAATGATGATGGATACTTTGACGCTATTAGTAAAAAATTCTATAAATGCGAATTTAAAGGATTTATTCCTACTAAATTTACCGAAAAAAATACCATTAAAAATTTATCGATAAATTTTCAAATAGAGCAAATTGATGTTGATTATATCGGATCTTTTAGAATTTTGCCCGAAAGATATTTTTATTTGACGGGACAGACACAATTTCGAGACATCGGTGTCACAGGTGAAAATGCCTACGCGATGCTTGGAATAAGTAAATTAAAGAAAGACGATGAGTTATATAAAAATGTAGGGAAGTGGTATAGAGAACATTTTGACGGCTGGGAATTAAAGGTAGATGATAGGGATAAAAAACCTCTTATTCAAATTTTACTTTCTAAAAATGATACCGATGTAAATATTGTAGATGTTGGGCAAGGAATGAATCAAGCTTTGCCTTTGGTAGTGCGAGCTAATGTTACTGATAGACCCGATTCTATGATTGTTTTAGAACAGCCTGAACTACATTTGCATCCTGCGGCACATGGTGATTTGGCGGAGTTATTTGCAAAATCTGCGAAGGAAAATAATCAGACTTTTATCATAGAAACTCATTCTGAAAATATACTCTTACGTCTTCGTAAGCTAATTGTTGAAAATGATTTTGGTTTCACAAAGGATGATGTAGTAATTTACTGGTTAGAAGATGCTGAATTCAAAGGGCAAGAATTAATGGAAATTACAATTGATGAAGATGGGGTTCTGAGCGATTGGCGAGATGGGGTTTTTGATGAGGGCTTGAAAGAAATATTGGAAATGCAAAAGGCACTTAATAAAAAAGACGAAAAATAAATGATAATTTCTTTCAATCCCATCGTTTTTCAAAGTCAAGATGCTGAGATACAAGCTGCCTTAGCTAAAATACTTATAGCTTTGATGAATGCTAACCTTCACTTTATAGATATCAAAAGTATTGATGCGATTTTTTATAACGAAAAACGCGAATATATTTTTGATTCAAATGTAATTTCTACAACATATCTCTCACCCAATGATCGGAGAGGCTTAAAAGAGTTTTTAAATAAAAAAAGCCAAAAACCCATCACCAGTTTGCACAAACAGCACCTTAGCCATATTGTTATTGGTCTTGATAAAAATAATAAAGAAATCCACCCTAGTCATGCCTACAAAATTATTACACAACGCTCAAAAGTTATAGTAGAAAATGGAATTAATGATTGGAAATTTATTAAAGGTATTTGCCACAAATATAGCAGCGGCAAAACAAAGAGACGGTCTATTTATCAATTATTAAACCAGGCTATAAAAGATGAAATTATAGAATCTGATAATTGTGGTGGAGTTGGGGAGATAACAAAAATAGCACAACGCTGGATAGATAATGATCGTTACAAAAATATTTTTAAATATAAGTTGATGGCTATTTTTGATAGTGATAAAAAATTTCAAATGGATGTAACACCTCATAAAAATAAAATTGAATACTTCAAATCAAAAACAATTACGATTATTCAAGATATTGATTACAGACACGAACCCACTGATTTCTTGGCATGGCATATTTTATACAAAATAAAAATTGAAAATTATATACCTTTAAATATACTATTTGAGAATATTACATCAATAACTCAGGCTCAGAAAACTGATTTAGAGAGTAAAACAAATGATGATTTGGATTTTATAGAATACAACCAAAATAATATAGGAATAGGTAAATCGGAAATAAAAGATAAATTTCCTAAAATGTTTCTTGCTCCTTTTTCTTACCGTGATTTTGAACAAAGATGTGAACACCACAAAGTTTTTCTCGCAGAAGCAAACGAATCAGTTTCTGAAATCGAACAAATTTTACTTAAAATGGCGAAAATAATATGAATGATAAAATAAGTGTCAAACCCGATACTATATATCTTGAAGACTTATTGGATGACATAGCTAATGGAGAGTATATAATTCCTATATTTCAACGAGATTTTGTTTGGAAATCATCTCAAATTCTTGCCCTCTTTGATAGCATTTTAAAAGGTTATCCAATAGGTAGTTTATTGTTTTGGAAGACCAAAGGTTATAAAACTAAAGACCAAATAGGTCTTTACATGATAAAAAAAGAAGATAGTGATGATACTAAGTATGTTTTGGATGGATTTCAACGAATATCTACGTTGTTTGGAGTGTTGACTAATCCTAAAGAATACAAAGAAAAAAATAATACTGAGCTTAAGAACTTTTTAATTTATTTTGATATCAAAGAAAATAGCTTTAGCTATATAAGAAATAAAAAAGATAAAAATATCTTTTCGATTCCTCTTTATGAAATTTATGATAATCGTGAATTGTTTAATTTGCTTCGTGAATTAGATAAAGAAGACATTACAGAAATTGATAAAAATAGATACATTGATAATGCAAGAAATTTGCATAGTATTTTACATAAATATAAATTACCTTATGTGGAAATAAGGGGAGGAGATATAAGAAGTGCTGTTGAAATATTTTCAAGAATAAACTCAACAGGCACAGAAATTTCTGAAGACTATATGCTTTCAGCACTTAGGTATAATGAAGAAACAGGATTCTTGCTTAGTGAATCGATCACTGTATTCCTTAATAGCTTAAATGCTTACAATTTTGAAGACTTGAAGAGAGATACCATTGTAAATTGTATTTCTAATGCAAAGGGAAGAATTTATTTTGATGTAAAAATAGAAGATTTATCGAATCAAAAGTCAGAACCAGATTTGGAATCGTTAACCAACAATGCATATACACATATCAAAAAAGCCGTGGAGTTTTTATATAAAAAATTATTTGTAATAGATATTCGTTTATTGCCTTATCCAACTCAGTTAATTTTTATTTCCGAATATTTTAGACTAAATCCAGAACCTACACTTGAACAATGTAGAGCCTTAAAAAAATGGTTTTGGGTAACAACCTATTCCAACTATTTCACACTATATTCTTTAAGTCAACAAAGAAGTGCGTATCAAGTATTCTGTGAGTTTGCAAAAGGAGAGCATCTTGATGGAATTTATAGAGTTGATAATGATCTACCTTTTAATACAGCTAAATATCCAGATAAATTAAATTTTACAGGTGTGAGATCAAAGGCGTTGCAATTATTTTATTTAAAGTCAATAATTGAAAATAGTGAGATTCAAGACAGAGAAGGAGTAAAAGAAATTTTTATTTCCTCTTCTTCAAAAAAAGACAGAACTCCAGCTAATATTATTCTGAGATTGTCATCTGAATTTGAGGAAGATAAGGAGAAAAAACAGACCAATAATTTTATTGAAACTTCTTCCATTGAAGTTTTGAATCGGCATTTTATAACACAAGAAATGGTTATTTTATATAAACAAGATAAAGAAAGTTTTATTTCAGAAAGAGAAAAAGTTTTGAAAGAGAAAGAAAAAGAGTTTGTAGAAAAAAGGGGAATTAGATATACAAATTAAATTCCCCGAACTCTCCTTCGTTGTTCTTTGGTATATCTGGTTCATTACCATTTGCTCTGCTACATTGCTAAAGTCCTGAAATTACCTATAAATGGAAATATCGCCAATTTTTTCCCCATGCGCTTCGACAAACTTCTCCGACTGGACAAACATTCCTCCAGAACCCCAACAGGGGTCATAAATTCACCCTTTGTAGGGTTTGGGCAATGGCTAAATCTAAAGGTGCGATCGCCAAACCAGAACCTGGATCAGATAAAACTTCAACTAGCTGCTCAAAAGCCGCTTCCGGTAATCTATATTTTTCCACCAGGTAAGCAACTTCTACCACAGAAATGGAAGATACATAAATTGGATCGCCGGCAGCAGTCGCACCATCCAAAACTGCTAGTGCCGCTTCTGATAATCTGGGTAATTCCCGCAAATACCATACGATGGTATGAGTATCGGCTACAACTGCTACCATGATTAAATGTCTTCCTTAGGGAAATTTCCCCACATCTCTTTTCGGGCTTGGGCAATCTCTTCTTCTGTAATTTCAATGTCTAAGTCAGCCCACAGTCCCTTGACGCTGCGTAAGGGAGCTTTAGGAGTCACTTTTTGGTGCAGAAATTCAGCAAAATCTAATACCTCTCGCTGCTTATCTACAGGTAACTGCCGCAGTTTTTCTAAGACAGCTTGCTCCAAGTTCATATATTTTCTCCCTATTTAACTCTCCAAAATAGCTTGAATTTCTGCCATAATTGCAGCCGTCTGCCTATCCAACTCTTGAATATCTGCCACTGATTTTCTAGGTTTAAAGTAGGTTTATTGCTTCCTACGTCAACACCAAATTATCCCGATGAACCACAGTTTCCGCAGCAACATAACCTAAAATAGCGGCAATTTCACCGGAACGGCGTCCACGAATCTTTTGCAGTTCGGTGCTGCTGTAGTTCACCAATCCTCTGGCAATTTCATTCCCGTTTTTGTCGCACAATTGCACCGCATCCTGAATGTCA
Organism: Scytonema sp. HK-05; assembly: GCF_963872035.1. NCBI lineage: Bacteria > Bacillati > Cyanobacteriota > Cyanophyceae > Nostocales > Scytonemataceae > Scytonema > Scytonema sp. HK-05. The sequence continues at coordinate 25,613 of NZ_CAWMYC010000125.1, read as the reverse complement.
AATTCCCCTTGCACTGCGGTAATACCAGCAGCTAACAACGATTTGCCACCACCAGAAATTGCTAGCACTGCTCCCTCATCTAAATAGAGTTTCCCCGCAGGAACCAAGCCATAAGCTATCCACCGTTTACGGGCAGAAGTTGGCTCAGGATGCGGTTCAAAGTGAGTCCCAATGGGTTCGCCCTGTAAAATTTTTTCTATATTGTGGGGGTATCGTCCTTGGGTAATGACGGTGCGAACACCAGCAGCGATCGCAATTCTTGCTGCTGAAATTTTGGTAAACATACCACCAGTACCCCATTGGGAACCTTGCGTGCTTGTTTGTATTTGTAATTCTGCTAATTCTTTGATGTTACTTACTAAAGCAATCGGCTGGGCATCGGGTACAGAACGGGGATCGGCTGAGTAAAGCCGATCTACATCGGTGAGCAAAAATAGCCAATCTGCTTCAACTAGGCTAGCAACTAAGGCAGAAAGGGTGTCATTATCACCAAATTTCAGTTCGTCCACTGCAACTGTATCATTCTCATTCACTACCGGAATGACCCCCAGTTGCAGTAATTCCCTGAATGTGTTGTAGATGTTAAGGTAACGACTGCGCTGTACCAAATCACTGCGAGTGAGCAAAACTTGAGCAATTGGCTGTTGCAGAGTCGTAAATAAATCGTCGTATATCCGCATTAACCTGCCTTGTCCTACTGCTGCGACTGCTTGTTTCAAAGCGATCGCCTTCGGGCGTTCAGTTAAACCCAGCCGCGCACAACCTACCCCTACAGCGCCAGAAGACACCAAAATCACCCTATGATTTTGCCGTCGTAGGTGTGAAAGGGTTTCTGCTAAAGTGGCGATCGTGGAAAGTGCCAGTTGTCCGGTTTCTGGTTGAGTCAGGCTGGAAGTGCCAATTTTGACGACAATCGTTTTAGTCATTAGTCATCAGTCATTAGTCATCAGTCATTAGTCATATCATGTCCGGTTAATTAGTTGTAATTAGCACGTTGGTTGCACCCCACCCCTTAATCTCCTCCCCGCTAGCGGTGAGTCCAGCGCTGCAGGCGGGTTTCCCGCCGTAGGCGACTGGCGAACCCGGAGGGGGAGGGGACGTGAAGCGTAGCTTTACGGGGGTGGGGTTGTGTGGGAATGATAAGTATTCAACCGGACATGATGTCATTAGTGATCAGTCATTCGTTTTACGACAAAGAACTAAGGACAATTGACTAAATTGTAAAGCGCCAGCCCCTTTATGTGTTGAGATTGACGCTTTGGTTTTTTATATTGACTTGTTATCGGCTAGGGTCTTTATTTGGTTGACCCGATGTTATTTATACTTATTATGATCCCCGATTTTTGTGTCAAATAAAGATTTCTTAATTGTTTCTTTAGATTTACTTACCTGACTATTTATCAAGCTTTGTAAACTTTTTTGTTTATCGTTTTAGTCATTAGTGAGACCAGTGCTGCGGGAGGATTTCCCTCCGCAGGCATCTGGCGTAAGCGCAAAGCGCACACTACGTGAACGCCGTCAGGCGTGCCGTAGGCATACCCGAAGGGTCATTGGTCATAAGTCATTGGTTTGATGACAAAAAGCTCATCTAAAAACCTCCGGAAGCGTGGAAACCGTGTGTCTTTAGACCACGGAGGAAACGCGACACGGCGTTATTTTTAGCCGCCCCCCTAATCGGGGTGAGTAAACAGAGGTACAGTGTTTACCCTAATCCCTGTATGCCGGGAACGCAGGTGCTGCACCAGTAATCGTAGCCTCGAAAGTTCGGGTCGGTACTTTCCAAGCAGCACTGCCTTACCCCTCGTAAAGCTGGTTAACCATTTGGTTCTAGTGTCGCGGGACTGGCATCACGCATCCCGGAGTAGGAATTTTAACACTTACCGATAACGTAGTACACAAGGTACTGAGTCGGGTCAGCTAACTAAAACTTAGGGCATGAAGCCCCGTCACTTTAGTGCGGGGTGCTGACGAGAATTGACTCAATTGTAAAGCGCCAGTCCCTTTATATGTTGAGACTGACGCTTTGCTTTTTTATATTGACTTGTTATCGACTAGGGTCTTTATTTGGCTGACCCCATGTTATTTATACTTATATGATCCCCGATTTTTGTGTCAAATCAAGATTTCTTAATTGTTTCTTTAGATTTACTTTCCTGACTATTTGTCAAGCTTTGTAAACCTCTTTGTTTTAGGAGTAATCGAGACACCGAGAATTTCAGATACCCAAACTTCAAAGTTGCGTATCGGATGGGAACGCAGAGCTACATCTGGATGGATAATTGGTTCTACCAAAATAGTAAACATTCCTAAGCGATTACCTGCTATGACATCAGTAAATAAGCGATCGCCGACCATGGCGACTTGGTGTTCGGGCAAATTCATCGCTTGGAGTGCTTCCCAAATTTTACGCCGCGAGGGCTTAGCAGCACCTAAGAAGTAAGGCACGTTGAGAGAGCGAGCAATTCCACCTATGCGGGCTTCGCTAAGATTATTGCTGACCAACCACAACTTTGCATAGGGACGAATTTGTTCTACCCACTGTTGCAGTTCAGGAGAAGCTGAGGCTACTCTAATTGGTACTAATGTTTCATCTACATCCAACACCAGCCCCTTCAGCCCGTATTTTTGGATCATGTCTGGTGTGAGGTTCAACACTGAACCTTCCAATATCAAGTTAGGCTGTAAGAGATTGTTCCAGCTCATAGTCATTAGTCATTCGTCATGAGTTATTAGTTATTAGTCATTAGTCATTCGTCATGAGTTATTAGCTTTAAACAAAGGACAAAGGACTACTAACCGCTTCTTTCTTTACGGATTTTGGCAACCGCTGCTTCGTGTTCTTGTAAAGTACGACTGAACACATGAGTACCATCGTAGCGTGCCACGAAATATAAGTAATCAGTTTTTTCTGGATCAAGTGTAGCTTTTAAACTTGCTAAACCTGGGGAAGCAATAGGACTGGGTGGTAAGCCAGGATTGAGATAGGTGTTGTAGGGAGATGCAGTGCGAACTTGAGCCAAAGTCAGAGGTTGATCTGCTGTTTGACGGATGTTTAAAGCGTATTCAACTGTTGGGTCGCTTTCCAAGCGCATACCTTTTTGCAGTCTAGAAAAGAACACCCCAGCTATCAGGGGTCGCTCACTCGCTACCACTGCCTCTTTCTCCACAATACTAGCGAGAGTCACCCATTGCTTGAGGTTAAGAGAAGTCCGGTTGCGTTCTTTTTGATACAGTGGCAGGGCTACTTGCTCAAAGCGACTGAGCATTTGTTTGATAACATCTTGGGGAGTGATGCCACCACTAGCAATCTTGTATGTATCTGGGTATAAAAATCCTTCTAACGAAGGTAGATTCGCGGGAAGCCAAGGGAACTGGCTACGGTCAATTTGAGTTATCGCTGCAAGAAAATCTTTGGCGGAGAAAAATGCTCTTTCCTCAAAATAAGCTGCCATTTGCCGCAATGACCAGCCTTCGGGAATGGTGTAACTATTTTGCACCACTTCTCCCCGCCAAATTTTTTGGGCGAGATCTGGTAAAGGCTGGGTGGGGGAAAGTTGATACCTTCCTGCTTTAAAATTACCTTCAGGGTCTTTCCACCCCAGGTAACGCGCCCACAAATTCCACGCCAAGCGCGAGCGAATTAAACCAGCCTTTTCTAAATAACCACCGATTTGCTGTGATCCCGTTCCGGGAGGGATTTGAATTTGTAGCCCTTTTACCGAGTTATCTGCCGTTGCAGCAAGTTTTACTGGTTGGATTGGTGCTATTGCCCAACTCCACCACGCCCAACCTTGCCAACCACAAAATAAAACGGTCAACGGCAGCACACCCAATAGAAAAGACCGCTTCCAAATTTTTTGCAAATTACTCATCTTACATAAGATGATAATTAAAAATTCTTCATTAAAAATTAAAATTTCTGATTTTTTTAATTTTTAATTTTGAATTTTCCATCTTATTCGACTTCATTAAACAAATGTTCTTCCAACAAGGGTTGGACTTTACGGAACTCCTCTGGGGACAGTAATTCTGGTTTACCAGTTTTAGCTATGCGTGCAAAAAACAGCAGTGGATCGAGGGGAGTATAAATTGCGTACTCCTGGTCTTCGTGGTAGAAGCTCGATAGTAGCTGTAATTGCTCTGGCTCTAAATCTGTCCCTTCGTCTTCAATTTCTAGGGTAAACAGTTCTGACTCTTCCACTGGTGGTAACTCACCTTCAACAGTCAGAGCATAAGCCGTGTTTTTCAAGAGCAGATTTTGCTCAGCCAGAACAGCTTGCGCAATGCCAAAAATTTGCTCAATTGTCGCTTCATCTTCTACTAAAATGGCTTCTTCTTCGTCGCCATCACCTTGCCAAGCAAAAATTTCTATTGGTGAGTCAACAGGAAGAAGCAAAACGTACTCTTGACCATCTACTGTGAGTGAATGCTCAATGTAACATTCGAGGTTTCTCCCTTTGTCATCAGTCAAAGTGATGGAACCAGCTTGAGTTTGGTCATTTTCTTCAGGAAATTGTGAGGGTGACATAGCCGAGCTCTATAATTTATAACTACCAGCAATTTTGACAATGACGTGATTGTTTCTTGTGAAACATATTATCAATTAAATAGGAGTACAGCTGGCTAATAATTTTTAGAATATCATGTTCAAAGGTTGCATTATTAATCAGCAGAGACTAATGTGCTTTTGGAGCTAGATCGCCTTGTATCCAGCCATTGTTGTAAGATGAGAGACGCTGCTTTGCGGTCAATCAATTCTTTGTGACGAGAGGGCGATCGCTTTTCTGCTATAAGCATCTGCTCTGCCTGAAATGAAGTTAATCGCTCATCAACATATTCCACTGGCAGTTTGAGAGCCTTGGCAAGTCTTTTGGTAAATTTCTGCACTTCACGTGCCTGAAACCCTAAAGAACCATCCATAGAATAAGGTAATCCAACGACTAGCACTTGCACTTGACGCTCAGTGACGAGTTGTCGGAATTGCTCCACATCGCGCTCAAACGATGTCCGCTGTATGGTAGTGATACCAGTGGCTATCAAACCAGTGCGATCGCATCCTGCTACACCAATACGCTTGCGACCAACATCTAATCCCAAAGCGGAAATATACTCCTTTTGCACGGAGGATGCAGGCACAAGGGGTAAGGGGGACGACAAGGGGAGATGTTCGCCTGTCGCCATCTCTTTTTGTCCCTTTGTCTCCTTGTCTGCTTCTCCCTGTTCAAAAGCCACTATGAATTACTCCTGCTGTGCATCTGCTGACTCGCTTTGGCTAGATGCTTCCACGCTACAGTTGTTGTTGCACGAAAATGCAACAGTTTCTGTATTTTTAGTAGGTTGCGCTACTCTATCTGGCGACACTTGCTGTGCTTGTACCCATGACATACCACCTGGAATGGGTTTGCGTGCGGGTTGTAAACCTTGCAATACTTCGGGTAATTGAATTCCTTCTAGGGATACAAATTTTGACTCCCGCAGTTTGTGCCACACTGAGCGAGACATCATCAGGGTGTGTTCTCTGCGATTTGCGCCAATTCGCTCCAAATACTCTTCTCTTTCTGGGTGATAGTCGGCTGAGGTCAGTTGTAGAGCCTGTGGAGGAAAATCTTGTGCAACCCGTGCCAGTTGAGACAGCAACTCAGGATACAGCCAAGTGTAAGCTGGGTTAACTGTCAGTGTTCCCATATGGGGCTGTTGACCTTTGCGGTCAAGTCGTACTTGAAAATAGCCGATCGCCGCTTTGCGTTGGGGTTCAAAAACGTAACCACTCACGACTTCTGTTTTTGTCACCCACTGCTTCACTGCTTGTGTTAAAGCGCCGAACAAACTTGTTTTAAAGTCATCAGCGTTGCGGTCAAACACCTGCCGTACTAAAGGCGGCATTGATGATGTATCGAGTTGATAGAGGAGTTGAGCATCAGCATTACTTACCGGCAGTAGATTGGGCAAGTCTGGCTCTGATTGTGCCAATTCTTGAAGCAACTCTGGTTCTATCTCCCAGTATGTCATTTCTGCTAGGCGCTGAAATCCATTTTTACGGTATAGCGCCAATGCATCTTTGTCATTGACATTGACTTCTAAAATCCAAGTTCGAGCTTCCACAATCGACTCAAAGCAATAGCGCAAAAGTTGCGACCCAATACCTTGCTTATCAGTTCCACGTTCTAGCATGACGCGGTCAACACGCCAGGTGCTGTGGGTGCGATTAAACGGGGATACTTGGATCATCCCCAGAAGCATACGCCCTTGTTCTGCTACGTATGCACAAAACTTATACTGTAGCGGGTTGGGAAACCAATTCAAAAACTTCAGCAACCCATACCAGCGCCGCAGCCATTGCATCTGCCGCATTGCATCAGTGGCTCCCTGGGGGGTTTGGGCGGAGAATGACTCTTGAGTTATGCGTTCTATTCCATCCAAGTCCCGGTATTGGACTTGTCGGATCACAACGCTAAGATTTCGGGGTAGTAATGAGGCCATTTTCATTCGAGCCGCCATTGCGCCTATAGTAACTGGGTCAAAGGAACTGCTGCAATAATAATCTTAACGGCTTTGAGCTCCTTTCTATTGAGCCAAAAGGGTGATTTTCGTAAACTTTAATGCAAAGCAAGCAGATTTCGTGAGAACAGTTTTAGCGTTCTTTTCACAAAATCTGCTTTTATGTTTGTTTTACTTCGTTTTTATTTAACAATTCTATAGGCTAGATAGCTCTACGAGAAACTAGTTTTTCAAAATTGGCTTGGGTTTGATGGAGTAATTGCTCCCGGCTGTCTTCCAAAGACTGTTTCAGGGTTGGAACCAGATTGCGAGATTGCAGAGCCATGTGAAGTTGTAGATGGGCAACATATTCACTGAAATCATCATGCACTGCATTTGCGCCGATTCTGAAATTTGATTCCATTGCCACTGTGTTCTCCTTGAATCTTTCCCGATTGTTGATTTACATTACCAATACTTATCATGTTGTTTTGCCTAATCTTCTTACTTTGCAATGAAGTTTAATGTATGGCATACAGATTGTGGAGAAATGTAAACTTTGCTCAAGAGTTAAGAGGAGGACAATTGCACACGAAGGGTATGAAACTCTTCCAGCATTTGAAGCATCTACTTTGGTTAGAGATTGTTATTGGTGCGCTGCTCTGGTGACCTCTCTTCCCTACGGTAAGAATTGGTCAGAGGACGCGCACCAATTTCCCCGACATTCCTCCCACCACCAAATCAAAGATTATGGTGCGGGACTCCTGTCGGAACTAGTTGAAGTCCCTGTGGTGTACCGTAAATTCGTTTTCAAGCTACACAAGCCAATAGCTGGAATGACTCCCAAAACCACCGCTGTCAATCCTTGTTGACATAAATACACAACCTGATCCCGGTTGACTTGTGGAATAAACTCCTGCACAAGCGAAAGCAACCAAACCAAGATACTGATGAATAGAAATGAAATTGAAGGCAGAAAACTCCACCACCAAGCACGTGTGGTGTACCGTTGCAGGACTAACCATTGGAAAAACCCAAGCCAAATTCCGGAAAGGATATATGCGATAGTTGACAAAAATCCAAAGATGACCTTTTGTTCAACAGATATTTGATTTAATGATGCGATAGATGCAATATAGTTAATCCATTGTGCGGAAACGCCGTTAGCAACTAGCCAACCCAGGCTAGTGGCAAACATCCACAACCAACCGGATAGGTATCTACGTAGAACAAGCGCTTGATCTGCACCGAAAATGAGCGCAAACACACCATTGCTAAAGTATTTTGCTAAGGTATACCATATTTTTTCTTGCAAAACCGCTCTTGGCAGCATCTCTACAATAGTTTTTTCTATGGCTATACTAGCAATTCCGCCTACAACCCATCCTAAAAAGGTCATAAGCATAAATTGGATGAAGAAACTCCGGCGCTCGAATCGGGGTATTAAAAACTTTCGCGCTTTGGGTTTACCAGAAAATACTTTCTGAGAGGGTTGTTTTGAATGGGGTTGCATAAGAATTTAATATTTATTAAGTTTTGAGTCGGATATGAGTAGAAGTTTTGCAATCTGCACCCCAAACGCTCTTGCTCTTCAAAAAGGAGAATCCTGGAATGATAAGCTAAACAATGACATAAAAAAGAGTTTAGGATGAACTGTTAAATGGGTATTTCTTCCAATGAACCTTATCTCCTCAGGGCAGCTCGTGGTGAAGTGTTAGACCGTCCCCCCGTATGGATGATGCGACAAGCGGGACGATATATGAAAGCTTACCGAGATTTAAGGGAGAAGTATCCTTCTTTTCGCGATCGCTCGGAAATACCAGAAGTAGCGATTGAGGTATCCTTGCAACCCTGGAAAGCCTTCCAACCGGACGGAGTGATTTTGTTTTCTGATATTGTCACGCCGCTTCCTGGTTTAGGCATTGATATGGATATCGCTGAAGGCAAAGGACCAATCATTGACTCGCCCATTCGCACCCAGGAACAAGTCGATAACCTGCATCCGTTAGAGCCAGAGCAATCCCTGCCTTTTATTAAAACAATTCTGCAGGCATTGCGGCAAGAAGTGGGGAACCAATCAACTGTGTTGGGCTTTGTCGGTGCACCTTGGACATTAGCAGCTTATGCTGTGGAGGGAAAAGGTTCCAAAACCTATTCCATCATCAAAAACATGGCGTTCTCAAACCCGACGGTGCTGCATCAGCTGCTGGCAAAATTTGCAGATGCGATCGCCACTTATGTCCGCTACCAAATTGACTGTGGCGCTCAAGTTGTGCAAATGTTTGATTCTTGGGCGGGACAGTTGAGTCCTCAAGATTACGAAACTTTCGCACTCCCCTATCAGCAGCGAGTTTTCCAGCAAGTCAGGGAAACTCATCCTGATACACCCCTGATTCTGTTGGTGAGTGGTAGTGCAGGTTTGCTAGAGAGGATGGCATTATCGGGCGCGGATATCATCACTGTAGACTGGGCAGTGGATATGGCAGACGCACGGGAAAGATTAGGTAAGCACGTCAAAGTGCAGGGAAATCTTGATCCAGGTGTGCTGTTTGGTTCCAAAGAATTTATCCGCGATCGCATTTTCGATACTGTTCGCAAAGCAGGTAACAAGGGACACATTCTTAATCTCGGTCACGGTGTGCTTCCAGAAACTCCAGAGGAGAATGTCGCTTTCTTCTTTGAAACAGCAAAGCAACTCAGCAGTGCAGTTGTATGATAGCCGAGGTTAGGGGCGCGGCTTTGCGCCCCTGACTGTCTAATCGCTATGGCACAGTATTTCCTTTAGAGTCTATTGAGGTCAAAAGATGTCTGAAGCTACTCGAAAAGTTGTCTTTATCATCTATTTCTGTGCTATAATAGCGATTCGCGTTTACTTTTCGCGCCAAGTAAAGCAGAACAAGATTACTGACGGACGTAAAACCCAAGAAGAGAAGCTGTTCCTTTTTTTAGCATTTATAGGCATATTTATCCTGCCTCTACTTGGTGTTTTCACACCTTGGCTAGAGTTTGCTGCATACGACCTTCCTGATTGGACTGGTTGGATCGGCACAGGTGTTTTCCTCATTGCTATCTGGCTGTTTTGGCGTTCCCATGCAGACTTGGGTTTGAATTGGTCAGCCTCACTAGAAATTCGAGAGAATCACTCGCTAGTCGATACTGGAGTGTACCACTACATTCGCCACCCAATGTATGCATCCTTTTTGCTTTGGGGAATTGCCCAAGCGCTTCTCCTACATAACTGGATTTATGGACTGTTCAACATCGTATCGTTTTTACCGATGTATCTTTTGAGAGTACCTCAAGAAGAGCAGATGATGCTCGATACGTTTGGGGAACAGTATCGAGACTATATGTCTCGCACAGGGCGAGTGATTCCAAAATTTCCACATTCATCGGCGGAGTTAGGGTGACACGCTGCGGAGCAACGGCACGCAAGAGCGGCGGCTTGCTGCACGCCTATAAAATCAGACACAATAATAGCACACAATAGTGTATACAAGTTGGGTGCAATTGTACTAAGTTGGGGCAACTACGTTAAACATTTCAAGTTCCATTTTGTAATATCGGGTTGTGCGTCCTATTGGAATCATTCCTAACCTCTGGATAACACGGATTGACGCAGTATTTTCGGGCTGTACAATTGAACAAATTACGGGTAGTTTTAAGGTGTTAAATCCGTAATCTAAAATTGCTTTTGCCGCTTCCGTCGCGTATCCCTTACCCCAAGCGGATTTTTTCAAATGCCAACCAATTTCATAATCTTGTGTGAATTGTTGATCCTCATCTCGTAGTTGCATGAGGACAATAGTTCCTACAATTTCTCCAGTTTCTTTAAGAACCATTGCCCATAAACCAGTTCCATTATTGAGTTGGGCAGCTATTGTTACCCATCGTTGCAGTATATTTACTACGCTTTCAAGACTCTCTGCTTTGGTGATCAGGAAGCGGGTAACTTCAGCGTCGCTGTATATCTCAAAAGCTTGTTTTGCATCCTCTTCTGGAATCCAGGTACGGATAATTAGGCGGTCAGTTTCAGCAATGATAGTCATGTAGAATCATTTTTAATACCAGTAAGGGCTTTTGCTCATATAAAAGTTATAGATTATGAATCTTGAAACTTTTTTCTCATTCACAATTCATAATTCATAATGCCTTAATCTTATTTGAAACTCTTTATGAGCCAGAAACGGATTTTAGTAACGGGTGCAAGTGGTTGTATCGGTCACTACATAAGTGAAGCTTTAATTCAAGAAACTCAACACGAACTGTATCTGCTAGTTAGGAACCCAAAGAAACTGCAAGTAGATACTCAAGCACGTCCGGGTGTTACCGTCTTGCAGGGTGATATGCAAGAAATAGGGAAATTTGCCGACTTGCTGAAAACGATAGATGTTGCTGTGCTAACGGCAACGGCTTGGGGCGGTGAAGCAACATTTGATATTAATGTACACAAAACGCACGAGTTGCTCAACTTGCTAGATCCAAACAGATGCGAACAAGTGATTTATTTTTCCACCGCCAGCGTTTTGGATCGCAACAACCAACCCTTGAAAGAAGCAGGGGAACTGGGTACAGATTATATCCGTTCCAAGTACGATTGCTTGCAAAAGATATCGCAGTTAGCCATAGCGCCCAAAGTGACCACTGTTTTTCCGACTTTAGTGCTGGGTGGCGATCGCAATAAACCCTATTCTCACTCAACATCTGGTATTCCAGAAGTCACGAAATATATAGATTTGATTCGCTTTTTTGAGGCTGATGGCAGTTTCCACTTCATCCACGGACGAGATATTGCCACTGTCGTGCGGTATTTGATTGATAATCCTCCCAAAGAAGACGAACCGCGCTCATTTGTTTTAGGTCAAAAGCAGTTAACTGCTAATCAAGCAATTGAAGAAGTTTGCGCCTACCTTGGGAAAAAGATTTACTTTCGCATCCCTCTATCTATATCTTTAGCCAATTTAATTATCGTTTTGTTCCGCATTCAGATGGCTGCTTGGGATAGATTCTGTATGAACTATCGGCATTTTAGTTACCAAAATTTTATTAATCCCGGCAGTTTCGGTTTACCAAATTACTGTGCGACGGTGAGTGATGTTTTGAAAATCAGTGGTGTTGAGCCATTAAGCAAGTAATATCAGGTTCGTTTGATGACTTACTATTCCCCTCCTCGCTTGCGGTGAGACCAGTGCTGCAGGAGGGTTTCCCTCCGCAGGCAACTGGCGTTCGTCGAAGACGTGCCGAAGGCATACCCGAAGGGGGAGGGGTTAGGGGTGGGGTCTTCGTACTGTAGGCAATTAAAGGGTTCTCGTTCTTAACTCAAAATTGACAGACTAGTGGTTCATGTCATTAATTTTGACATGTCGTAGGGGTCAGATCCCCGACAACTTTTACGAAGTCGGGGATCTTGTAACCCATTAGAATTAATGAAACAGACCACTAGTGGTTAACCGCATTAGTTTTGATATGAACGCAGATGAGCGCCAACAGCGCTCAATGAGCCTAGGACTAAAGTCCTTCTACGAAATCATACAACCATCATAATTAATGACATAGACTACTAAGCTTTACGGAGAAGAACTTTTGTGGAAACCTTGGACTTGATAGCCTGGAGCAAGCGCCGATAGCGGAGAAAACCTTGTATTGCTTTTCGCACTGGTGGGGCACTTTGGGCTACTGATGCTTCAAACCATAAACCCTGGTTATAAGCGAATCTCGCAGTCAAAAAAGATTTAGCAACGTTTATCCAAGAGTAGGATTGGGCAAGAGAGTTAGTCTTCTCACTATGACCAGCCTCCCAGGGAAAATCACCCCAAGCCTTTGCCTCTGTCTCAGAAGGGTTCAACCAAAACGATTGAAGGACATCTGCAGAAGCTTCGCGCACATCTGCCCAAGGATTCACTAAGCAGGCATCAAGTAGCAAATTCTCTGTAAAACAGTAAACTGCCTTCCTAACAACTGGTAGTCCCCAGTCGATGATCCTTTGATTACGTTCCTCCTTAAAAACCGGTCGAACTTGTTCACCTTCCTCCATGAAGCTGAGCACGGTACCATGATCTGCACTACAAAACATTTCCAGAGGAACAATACCCAACTCAGGTAAAACGTCTTTGAAGCCAGTTTTTGTCCGCTGATCAAAGAAATAGCCTTTCTTAGAGTCAGATTGATTGCCCTGGGAGTTACTCTTGAGACCATAAAATAGACCCACATCGAGTGTGCCACCGTTGGCATTCACAAGTGCGGCTAGGGAATCATACGAGCTGCCAAACCAACCTACATCAACTAACCCCTTTGGCGTTGAGTCAAGCACTCCCTCTTGCTCCAGGTATTTCATCAGAACTTGTTGCTTCTGTTGTGCTTTCTCAAGAATGAGTTCACTGACTTCGTGCTTGTCAAGCACTGGGTGCAATCCCTGCACCTCCTGCCTACTAAGAATTCGGAACCAATCTTTTTCTTTGAATCCAATAGCAGCCAAGCTATCACGAATCTCTTCCGGAGCAATAGAAACCCGCGCCAGAAAGTCTCGAATAGAGAGGGTACTCGTGCCATCCAAAATCCAGCTTGGTCTTTTCAGCATCTCGAGTGCCTGTTGTTGATCAAGACTGACGACGGCTGGTAGATTCCACGATAGTCTGCTGCCATAGATATAACGAAGCTCGCAAGAAAAGTTGAGCTTACCGATTAATCTACGCGCTATTTCCAGCAAAATTTGACCATCTCTCGATACAAAGTAGAGCTTTTTTAAACCCATTAGCTGAGCCTGTTGGAGTACCCAGAGAACATAGCCGACTAATGTAGGAGCCACCACGCCAGCAGCGACATCACGCAAAGCCTCTTCTTTTGAGGACGACACCGGGACTTGCAAACGGACTAGCCTAGAAGCACCAGCCATAGCAGAAGATAAACCCTCTGTGGCGTAGGAATGAGACTCGAGTTTTTGTTCATATCGATTCAGGTTGCCTTCGGAAAAATGTTGAGCTTTCAACCCGACTTTTTTGGCACCCTCAACATCAACGCGTAGATCATTACCATAATGAGATACTTCGGCAGGCGAAACACCCTCACGACTGAGCAATTCTCGGAAAAGTTGACCTGTTGCCTTCGATTTTCCGTATTCATTAGATACATACAGCAGATCACCATCTACCCAAAATGAATGACGTACTAACTGCTCTTTGATGAACTCAGCAGGCAAATACATATCGGACACGAAAACTACACGCTTGCTTTTGTTACGGGCTGCCTGTATAATTTCCCTTGCAATCGGAATCGGGCGAATCAGTTGAGACTCCAAGGCACATTCTAGGTGCATGATTTTTTCGCGTTGCTCATCAGTGAGTCGCAGCGCGATCGCAAGTTCTGTGTAGATTTGGTGCAAAGAATATTTTTCACCTAGATTTGCGTAAGCCCGGAACTCGGCTGTAGTGCGAGCATGAACGAAGGCTTCAGGCGTGCAGTTAATTAGCGATTGAGCTGCAAGTTGCTTACCTAGCAGGAGAAAGAATGCTTTTGGTGTTCCGACAACTCGCGTCAGAACGGTGTCAAAGACATCAAATGAAGAGATATGCATTGTATTAATGTATTTGTTTTTAGTAAAAATTAAGCAAGCAACACCAGTTGCGACACTTACCATCCAATACGTGTCGCTTAACAGTATCCGTCACCCGCGCATGGTGCGGATACGGACACACTAACAAAGGCTGCCTTTGCAGCCTGTAGAAATTAGCCTACACAGGTAGGCTTAGTTTGTTTAGCCTGTCGGCTAATCCAAGAAATATTCACGCTACCATTAAGTGAACGCTAAATTAAACCAAAACTTGTGTCTGACATCCCTAACGTAATGTCTTAAAGCAATTTCTTTACTAGCAAATTTATCTGGATAAATGAACTGGTCTTCTACATTAAGAATATATCGTTGCGAGCACAGAGGCTTGCCCTGATTATGGTGAATTGTCAAATGCACCACTGTTTGTTCAGTAAAATATCCAGGCACTCCTTTAATATTCGCCAAGCGTTCAATAGCGAAACTCCAATCCAACTCGTGCTTGAATAAAATAAATCCAGCATTGATTGGATTTAATTTCTCGGAATCATCGTAAATGATTCTCTCATCCAGTGAATTAGAGCAATCAGGTAAATATCTAGTGTATTTATCGTCCGGAGTAGCTAACTCAACTAAGTCAATTCCACCTGGGAAAAATAAAATATCTGAATCTGTGTAGATAGTTGGACCATCTACAGGAATTGACATTAATGCCGACAACTTTCTGCCCATTGCATGCAGTTGGGCATATTCAGAAACACATTGAGGCAGATCGCTTCTAAGAAGTTCTTTTAAAGGCACCACCTCAACACAGGGATGTATGCGGCGCAGTAAACGACAACTATCGTCAGTGTAGCTACCATCAGAAATAACAGTGAATGTATCTGGAATGCCGACATGACGGATGAATGACCGAATACTTACCACTTGTTCTGGCAAATCGCGCTCACATGATAAAGAATAGACCTTTATCGGAGCTTTTCGATTTTGTTTGATAGGAAGGTTGACCAACTTAACAACTACATTTCTATAAAGAGAACGAATAAATTGCCCTTGAAATTTAGCAGTATGATAGCCGATGTTTACCATTTATTAATCCTCACACAAAACAAGAATAGTTAGGAATATACCTGCAGTCAGGCTTGGATTTGTAGATTGCTGGCTGCAATCCTACCCAGCCTGATATTATTTCAGGTCGCATGAGACTTTATACTAGATATAAGCTTAGTAGTTGCCCACAAATAACTTACCTATTTGAAAAAATGTAAGCCTTGATTGACAGGACTTTCAGCTATTAAAAAAGGTAACTTATTCGTGCCGTTTTCCTTAGAAATGAGTTCCTAATAGTTAATTTCTTCGTTCTCCCAAATTTTTCTGGTCAATGAAAAGTTTTAACTATATCTCAGTCGTCTGTATTTGGTACTTTCATGTTGAATTATGAAGTGATGAGGCTTCACAAAAAAATGAATTTGTACTTAATACTTACATATTTATATCTATGTATATGCAATTTATAAATTTGCATCTGTATATGATATTAATACCCGTGTAAATACCAGGTCAATCAAGATTTGTTTTATTTACAGATTTTTTAGATTCATAATGGAATATATGTCGGTATTCGTAATTTTAGGAGTTAGCTATTGACAAAAAAGTAATTTTAGGTTAAGTTAAAGTTTTTTAGGTAGATGCAGTTTTAAATTTTTCGTGCTAATGCAGGTGATTGGGCAAGGAACAGCGCCTCAAGAGCGATGGGCAAAGCGATCGCCTGAGGGGAAAGCGCACGCTCCGCAAACGGCGATCGCTTTGCCTGCCTTGCCTCTAGCGATAGATAATATAGTGTTATGTTGTGCCTTTCATTTGCATGACTGTGAGCAGCCAGGATGCTTGCTCGCATCAGGGCTTCTCTTTTTCCAAATTGCTTACCAGTCCTCTGTAGAGCATATCTCGGTTAGGAAGGATGCATATTATTCGTTTTTTATAATAAGAATTTACTGTTTTCTCTTCTAATTAAAAATAAATAGAACTTAGGCATGTATTATGAAGAAACGAACCGCCTAGACACCAAGTGGCGTGCTGAAGGCGAGTGGGTGTCCGTTAGGACAAGGCTAAAACACAAAGGACACTAAGAAATAAGAGTTTTAGAAAGTTCTTGCGTAAGTCCTAATAAAAATAGAAACTTTAATTAAGACAATTTCGTCAATACCTCAATAAACTTTTAATTTAGTTAAAGTGAAATAACACTTAGAGTGTGAGGTTTGACGGTTTATGCGAGTTTTATTGGTTTATCCTATTTTTCCCAAAACGTTTTGGTCTTATGAAAAAATATTGCAATTAGTTGACCGCAAGGTTTTGTTACCACCCTTGGGTTTGGTGACAGTCGCAGCAATTTTGCCTCAAGAATGGGAATTTAAGGTGGTTGATCGCAACATCCGCCCAGTGACAGAAGAAGAATGGGCTTGGGCAGATGTGGTAATTTTCTCAGCGATGATAGTTCAAAAACAAGATTTACTAGAGCAAATTCGCGAAGCAAAGCAACGTGGTAAGTTAGTTGCTGTGGGCGGTCCTTACCCCACCTCTGTACCTCACGAAGTTCAGGGAGTAGGTGCAGATTTTATGATTCTGGATGAAGGGGAAATTACCCTACCGATGTTTGTTGCAGCAATTGAACGAGGTGAAATTTCTGGGATTTTCCGGGCTACAGAAAAACCGGATGTGACAAGCACCCCAATACCCCGCTTTGATTTGCTAGACTTTGATGCTTACGACATGATGTCGATTCAGTTTTCGCGGGGTTGCCCTTTCCAGTGCGAATTTTGCGACATTATTGTTCTCTACGGACGCAAACCGCGTACCAAAACTCCGGCACAAGTGTTGGCAGAGTTAGATTACCTCTACAAGTTGGGTTGGCGGCGCGGTATTTTTATGGTGGACGACAACTTTATCGGCAACAAGCGCAATGTCAAGTTGTTGCTTAAAGAGTTAAAAGTTTGGATGGCAGAACACCAGTATCCATTCCGGTTTGACACCGAAGCTTCGATTGATCTCGCGCAAGATCCAGAATTAATGGAGTTGATGGTTGAGTGCGGTTTTGCGGCAGTGTTTTTGGGAATTGAAACACCAGATGAGGAGAGTTTGCAACTCACGAAGAAGTTTCAAAATACCCGTAGTTCGCTGACTGAGGCAGTGCAAAGCATCATCAAAGCTGGGTTGCGTCCAATGGCTGGGTTTATTATTGGTTTTGATGGCGAAAAACCAGGCGCAGGCGATCGCATTGTCCGCTTTGCAGAACTTGCAGCAATTCCCTCTACGACCTTTTCCATGTTACAAGCACTACCAAACACTGCTCTTTGGCACCGTCTCAAGAAAGAAGGACGACTGCGGGAAAACAAAGATGGAAACATCAACCAAACCACTTTGATGAACTTTATCCCCACCCGTCCCCTAGAAGACATTGCCAGAGAATATGTTGAGGCGTTTTGTACTTTATACGACCCGGTGCAGTACTTGGATCGCACCTACCGCTGTTTCCTGATGATGGGTGCGCCGAGTTGGAAAGCGCCGTCTAAAATGCCAGAGTGGATTGTTGTGAAAGCCTTACTGATTGTTATCTGGAGACAAGGGATAAAACGGGAAACTCGCTGGAAGTTCTGGCACCACTTGTTTAGCATAATCAAGCGTAATCCCAGCGTTGCAGAGCATTACCTTGCTACCTGCGCCCACAATGAGCATTTCTTAGAGTATCGCCAAATTGTACGCGAGCAAATAGAATCTCAGTTGGCTGAATATCTAGCACAAGGCGCAGAAAAACCATATGAAATGGTGAATGAGAATGAGAAAGTTAGCGCTATAGCTAGTTAGCTAGATAGTTAACTATAGATAATAGCTGATCGCTCATGGTTTCCCTAACTGTGTTGATGTTATTATGGCTCTGCTTTGAATAAACACCCTAGTTTATAGCGGTGCCATAGTGTAATATAATATCGGCTTTAAACCTCAAGCCGAAAATGCAAACGCTTGTTTTCTTCTTAGTTGCTGCTTTAGGAGAAATTTCTGGCTGCTACGCCTTTTGGGCATGGTTGAGACTAGGAAAAAGTATACTTTGGATTTTTCCAGGTATTTTAGGTTCATCATGAATGCGAAGATAGTAGCTGCACATTGAAGTGACATCCTCCCCCAAACTTTTTGAAGCGAGGAAACCCAAATCCTCTGGCTTGAAATGCATCCCAAGTATCGTGCAAGCGACGTACTGTTGTTTGCAGAACTTGAGAATAAACTTGCGAGAGTTCTGGAATCTCTTTCTTCAGTTTGGGCAAGTCATTTTGCTGACGCTGATAACTAGGAAACGGGGTATTGGCTGGAATTATATATTCCTTCACCAGCGAACACCGATAAGAGCAAACTTTTTCTAGACGCAATCCAGTCTTTCAGCTCGCGCAAGGCACGGTTGTAGACAAATCGACACGTCTCCAACCAGGACTGCATGAGTTGTTGTTGGATAGCGTCGGGGTAAATTCGATAGGTGAAGTTCATTGTCAGCATAAAAGTAATTTACCACAACACCTACCTAGCAGTAAGCTCTTATCTATTGGCAATTTCAGGGGCATCGTTCGCGTTGGCACAAGCCTCCGCAGGACTTACGCTCATGCTGAGCGCTTTGCGCTTTGCGCGTGCGCCAAGGGCGCATACCCCTAAAATTGCCTGTTCGGGGTTCCAACAACCACCACTAACCGCTTGCGCGGTATAGTGGGGGACTTATAGCCCCTCAAGCTCCCCAATTAGTTAAAGTTAAGAAAAATGAACGAACATGATTTACAAACTACAGTGACTCCACCCATCGCCGAAAAACAGCCGCAAGTATTGGAATTGCACGGAGAGCAGCGAGTTGACAACTACTTTTGGATGCGTGAGCAGAACAATCCGAAAGTTATCGCTTATCTGGAAGCTGAGAACGCTTACACCAATGCGATGATGCAGCACACTGAAGCGCTGCAAACAAAACTTTACGAGGAAATGCTTAGTCGGATTAAAGAAACCGATTTGTCAGTGCCATACCGTAAAGATGACTATTATTATTATTCCCGTACTGAAGAAGGAAAAGCTTACCCAATTTTCTGCCGTAAAAAGGGCAGTCTCGACGCTCCCGAACAAGTGCTGCTAGATCAAAATGAACTAGCAAAAGAGCATGAATTTTTGAGCTTAGGTGTATTGCAAGTTAGCCCTAATCATCAAATCTTAGCTTATTCCATTGATACCAGTGGTGCTGAGGAATACACGCTTTTCTTTCTTGACCTTAGGACATTTGAATTATACCCAGAAAGCATTTCTGAAACTAATTATTCTTTGGCTTGGGGTAATGATAATCAGACAGTATTCTACACCAAAATTGATGAGGCAAACCGTCCCTTCCAACTATTTCGGCACACTTTAGGCAATTCTGTTGATGAAGATGCTCTGATTTACCAAGAACCGGATGATGCTTACCATTTATATGTTGGGAAAACCCGGAGTCAGGCATACATTTTGATGAGTGTGGGTAGCACAATTACATCAGAAGTTTACTATTTGGATGCTAATAATCCCATCGGCTCTTTTCAATTAATCCACCCACGACATACCGGGGTGCTATACGACGTTGACCATCACAGTGATGACTTTTACATTGTTACAAATGAAGAGGCAATCAACTTTAAACTGATGAAAACCTCGGTAGCGTCCCCAGCCAAAGAGAATTGGCAGACTGTTATTCCCCATCGTGAAGATGTCTTGCTCTCAGGTGTTAGCCTGTTTGCCAATCACATGGTAATTTACGAAAGAAAGGGTGGATTGCCAATTGGGCGAGTGCAAAATTTATCGACAGGAGAGGAACATAACATTACCTTTCCAGAGCCAACCTACAATTTTTACGAAAGCAGTAACCCGGAATTTAACACGACTATTTTGCGGTTCAATTACACCTCTTTCATCACTCCGCAATCTGTGTTTGACTATGACATGGAAACAAATGAACGGGAGTTGAAAAAAGAAACGGAAGTTCTCGGTGGCTACGACAGAACTCAGTATAAGAGTGAGTGGCTGATGGCTACCGCCAAAGACGGTACGCAAATTCCCATATCCATCGTTTACAAACAGGGAATCAAAAAAGATGGTAAAAATCCTTTGTATCTTACAGGATACGGTTCTTATGGTGCATCTTACCCGGCGTCTTTTTCTTCCAATCGACTTGCGCTGCTAGATCGTGGGATAGTGTTTGCTGTTGCACATATTCGTGGCGGCGAAGAAATGGGGCGCAAGTGGTATGAAGATGGCAAGTTCTTGAAGAAAAAGAACACCTTCACCGATTTTATTGCCTGTGCAGAATATTTGATTGGCGAAAAGTGGACATCGAGCGATCGCCTTGCCATTTCCGGCGGGAGTGCAGGCGGTTTATTGATGGGAGCAGTTATGAATATGCGTCCCGACCTTTTCAAAGTCGTCGTTGCTGATGTACCCTTTGTAGACGTAGTGACGACTATACTGGATACCTCCCTACCGCTGTCAGCTATGGAATGGGAAGAATGGGGTAATCCCAACGACAAAGTTTATTACGACTACATGAAGTCCTACTCGCCGTACGATAACGTCGAGGCGAAGGATTACCCAGATACCCTGATCGTCGCTGGCTTGAATGATTCTCGCGTCAAATATTGGGAACCAGCCAAATGGACGGCAAAACTACGAGAACTGAAAACAGATAACAACATTCTCCTGCTTAAAACCAACATGGGTGCAGGACATGGCGGCGCATCTGGGCGTTATGAAAGCTTGAAAGAATTGGCTTTTGAATATGCCTTTGTTTTAGATAGGCTAGGTTTAGAATCCAGTGGAAGCTAAGTACAGTGGTTTGTAGGGACATAACAATGTTCATTGGTGTCAACTTAAGCCAAAACCCTTCTAAAATCTCGTTTCGGTGGTTTCACCTGGAAATGCGGTTGGGGCGGTTGAGCAAGTAAAGCAGGCAGAGCCAGCCAATAGTATTCCCAGTCTTTGACTGGGAACAAGCCAACAAGCTAACGTCTCAAAGGTAAAGATTAGAGCGCGGAGTGCCTTGGCGAAACTGTTGCACCATTAGAATTTTACACTGGCAGCTTAGCTTCCCAAGTTTTATTTTTAGGCGTACCAAACACTA
Source organism: Scytonema sp. HK-05 (assembly GCF_963872035.1). Classification (NCBI taxonomy): domain Bacteria; kingdom Bacillati; phylum Cyanobacteriota; class Cyanophyceae; order Nostocales; family Scytonemataceae; genus Scytonema; species Scytonema sp. HK-05. The sequence continues at coordinate 4,425 of NZ_CAWMYC010000125.1, read as the reverse complement.
CATCGGATCACAGATGAAATCATTTCAAACTCAGATAAAAATTATTTCAATATTTTTAATTCCAAAGTATGCGATATAGTAAACATGAAAGAAATAGTCACTTTTTTATTTGGCTTAGGATTTATATTCAATGCTAGTTTATTTGTTCCACAAGCCATTAGAATTCTCAAAACTCAAAGTGCTAGAAATATTTCTTTAATAACTTTTGCTGGCTTTAATTTTATTCAATTTAACAGTATTTTCTATGGATATTACCAAAATGATTGGATTTTGATGTACGGTAATTTAATTAGTTTTATTGCTTGTGGTGCTGTAACATTATTGGCAATTTATTATAGAAATAAATAATCTATTAAGCAAGGCTAAGAGCCAACCGATTTGAGAGTTTAGAGATATTTTGTTGGCTAATGCCTAAGAGGATCTTTGAGAAGTATCAAAGTTTTTATTTGATCCCCCCAGCCCCCCTTAAAAAGGGGGGTAAAAGTCCCCCTTTTTAAGGGGGATTTAGGGGGATCATTGATAAATTTTGGTACAAAACTACACTTTCCAAACATCCTCTAATACAGTAATGCATCTATTGGATAATATCTAATATTCCCTGTTCCGCATCTAAAGTGACCTTCACACCTACTGGTAAAGCTGCATTCGGTCCATCATGACCAAAAGGCAAGTCGGAGACGACGGGAATACCCAAATCACCCAAGCGATCGCCCGTTTGCGTAATATGTCCGAAGAACTTAGTTCGGGTGAGTCAGGGGCTTCTACCCAATTTAGCTAAATAAACGAACAGGGATATACGCTTGAAAACTCTCAAAATCCTTATCTATTGTCATAATGCACCAGTCACGATTGTGGGCAACTGCACAGAGTAGAAAATCAGTGTTCGCCCCTTGGATGCCATGTGTCCGGCAAGTATTGTAAAACTCAGCAGCTAACTCGTAGTCTTCGGTTGTTAACTCTAGGTCACCAAAGGCACGAAGGTAGTTCCTCAAGCGAGTAAACTGTTCAACATGACGAATTCCTGAAAGCACCTCTTGCCGCACAGCCCCTAACAAAACGACTCGACCATCAACAATTAAATCGCGCAACTGGTTGACAACAGGCATTGCTTGTGATGGAGTATTTCGCCGTAGTGCCAATGACCATACGGACGTGTCCACAACAACTCTCATTGCAGCCTTCTCTGCTGTTTGTAGTTGTAATCTTCGTGGTAGTCTATTGTTCCAAACAAATCCAATACCTTAAGTTGCTTGCGACGTTGCACATATTCGCGCAATGCTTCTTCGACCACATCACGCTCTGTTTGTTGATTTCCAAGGGCTAGAGCTTCTTGGATTAAAGCTTCGTCTATTTCGAGATTGATGGTCATGCACTTGCTTTTGGCGAAACTGCTACACTATCAAAATTTGACTGCTCAGTCTACAGGCGTTTCAAAGGGTAAAGAGCTGTTAAAGACTTCTTAACAGCTTAGCCTCCCAAACTCAAAATACCTTGGTCTGCATCCAAAGTTGCCAATACACCAACTGGTAACGCTGCATTCGGTCCATCATGACCAAAAGGCAAGTCGGAGACAATGGGAATACCCAAATCACCCAAGCGATCGCGCAACACTTCCTCAACACTAAAGCTGGGAACGTTTGGCGGCGGTTCACAACGGCTAAAGCTACCCAATGCAATCCCACGGACTTTTGATAAAGCGCCACTCATCCGCCACTGTGTCAGCATTCGGTCGATGCGGTAGGGAGCTTCTGTCACATCCTCGAATGCCAAAATTACACCATTGATATCTGGTAGCATTGGCGTACCGAGAAGATGGGTTGCCACTGTAAGATTACCTGGTAATAGGATACCAGTTGCAACACCTCCACCCCAACCAGAACCTTCCAAGGGTGCAAGAGGGCGACCTTCTACGCAATCAAATAACCTTTCAATTGACCAATCTGGTTCTGAGGCGAGAGTTGTCAGTACGGGAGCGTGAACGCTGGAAATTCGTGCTGTGTAAAGGCTCCACAAAAGCGCAGTGATGTCAGAAAAGCCAATGAGCCATTTTGGAAGTGCTGAGTTTTCTGAATCCTGCCAAGTCCAATTTTCTAAAATGCGGGTACTGCCGAAACCGCCTCTAGCACAGAGAATACCGCGACACTCTGGTTCCTTCCATGCTGTTGCTAGGCGATCGCGACGTTGTTCGTCTTTACCTGCTAAATATCCCCATTTGTCATCTATCTCTAGTATTATTTCTACTTGATAACCACGCGATCGCCAAATTTCCACTCCTTTTTGGAAAGCCTCAAATTCTCGCAAAGCACCACTTGGCGCAATGACTTGTAGTAAGTCACCAGGTTTGAGAGGTGGTGGAACAATTTTAGATTTTAGATTTTGGATTTTGGATTGCATGAATAGACCCTTGCATATATATTATTTTGTCTGGCGCTCTAGGCTGTAGACGCAAAGAAAAAGTTCGGCAGTACAAGTTAATTGACAAGTGACTTAAGAGGCGAAAATCAAAAGTTTAAAATTTGCATGAACCATTGTTCAAAGCGATCGCCCAAAGCTTCCAGAGAAAATTCGGTTTCTGCGGATGCGCGACAGGTGTGACGGTTGATTTCATCCAAGCGGGAAACAGCATCGACTAACCCAGGAATACTATCAGGTTCTACCAAAAACCCCGTTTTGCCATCTTTAACGATTTCCGCTGGACCACCGCGACGATAGGAAATCACGGGAACTCCACAGGCTAGTGCTTCTATTGCGACATTTCCGAATGCTTCCACCCAACGGTGTGTCATCAACAACGCGCGACACTCGCGCACAACTTGCTGCATTTGGGAAGTTGATAAAAATCCTAAATACTCAAAAGATGCATTTGGGTAATTCTGGCAAATCTGCTGCCAGTATGATTCATCTTGGAGTTTACCCATAATTTTTAATGGAATGTTGGTAATTTCTGCTACAGATACCGCATCTTCCAAACCTTTCTCTGGGGAAATTCGACCTACCCAAGCTAACTGTTGTTTTGGTTGGGCGCAAAACTCATACTGCGATACATCAATTCCATTACTTAAACAAAAAAACTGCTCGTCAAGAGTGAAAGTGGCAGCTTGTGCGAGGCTATGAAAGCCAATCGTACCAGGAAACTGCTTTGCAACTTGTTTGATAATTTGGTCTAAAGCGTTACTCAGCGAACCCATGCTAATTAAGTGGGCGATGGGACGTTGAAAAAAAGGTGTTAAATACAATGGCAACCAATCATAAGCAAAGTTGACAATCAAATCGTACTCACTTTGAATTTGTCGTGCATAGTCCCACATATTCGCCAGCACGGAATTTTCTGGCATGGTTATAGGATCTGTGCGTTCCTGACTTTGGGCAATGATTTGTAAATTGCCAGGAATTTGCACAATTGGTAGAGAATCCCATGTGGAACCAGAAGGGGCAACGATTTGCAGTTGATGACCGCGCCGGATCATTTCTTGGGCGATGTTATACAAAGTCAATTCCACACCGCCACCGAGTCCAGTCCCAAGTGGTCCAACGGGCGTGGAGACAAAGAGGAGTCTAAGAGGTTTGGAAGTCATCCGCAGCAGGTAATTTTAACCACTTTATGTAACAATACGGTTCAGTGAAGGATTTTTAGTGAGATTTGGTGATGGTGTAGAGACGCGCCATGGCGAGTCTTTACATTGCTAGCTTGTAGTAAGCGCTTTAGCGCTAAAGCGCTACTACATACCTTTAACACGTAAGGTGGGCAGTGCGAACGCAAAACCCGGATGTAGTCGGCAAAATAGGGTAAGCACTGCCCACCCTACAATACTCAAACTGTCTTTCATTTTGAATTTTGAATTTTGAATTTTGAATTGTTAATGCCACCATCGTGCCACATTTGAGATCGCACAACTCACTTCTGCTATTGCTTCCTGACCTCCTAATGCAAAAATAACTGGAACTAGTGTCTTTATGTCTGTCAATAAATTCTGACGAGTACGGAGAGATAGCTCATGAAGTGTCTGCCCCCAGACTGGAAAAAATAGAGTTGTTGGTCTCTTTGACAAAGAAAGAGCTAAGGCTGCTAGTGCCCTGGCGCGATCTGACTCATTCTGAATCAGTTTTGCGGCAGCCAGTGCTTCGGGTAATACGGATGGCAGTTTGTCGGCTAAGGCAGCTAGTGCCGTGGCGCGAGATTCCTCATCCTGAATCAGTTTTGCGGCAGCCAGTGCTTCGGGTAATACGGATGGCAGTTTGTCGGCTAAGGCTGCTAGTGCCGTGGCGCGAGATTCCTCATCCTGAATCAGTTTTGCGGCAGCCAGTGCTTCGGGTAATACGGATGGCAGTTTGTCGGCTAAGGCAGCTAGTGCCCTGGCGCGAAATAACTCATCCTGAATCAGTTTTGCCGCAGCCAGTGCTTCGGGTAATAAATCCCTTGGCAGT